>JACQAF010000013.1 GCA_016195145.1 Rhodospirillales bacterium | reverse complement strand
TTGAGCCCGATGTCCGACTGTGCCAGGGTCTTCGTCATCGTCACTCCCATTCGATCGTGGACGGCGGCTTGGAATTGATGTCGTAGACGACGCGGTTGATGCCGCGCACCTCGTTGATGATGCGCGTCGCGCAATTGGCGAGGAATTCGTGCGGGAACGGATAGCTGTCGGCGGTCATGCCGTCGGTCGAGGTTACGGCGCGCAGCGCGCAGACATGATCGTAGGTCCGCGCGTCGCCCATCACGCCGACCGTGCGCACCGGCAGCAGCACGGCGAAAGCCTGCCAGATGGCGTCGTAGAGCCCGGCCTTGCGGATTTCCTCAAGATAGATCGCATCGGCCTTGCGCAGCACCGCCAGCTTCTCGCGCGTGATCTCGCCGGGAATGCGGATGGCGAGCCCCGGCCCCGGAAACGGATGCCGGCCGACCAGGGTATCGGGCAGGCCGAGCTCGCGGCCCAGCGCCCGCACCTCGTCCTTGAACAGCTCGCGCAGCGGCTCGACCAGCTTCATGCGCATGCGTTCGGGCAGGCCGCCGACATTGTGATGCGACTTGATGGTGACGCTGGGTCCGCCGGTGAACGACACCGATTCGATGACGTCGGGATAAAGCGTCCCCTGGGCGAGGAAATCGGCTCCGCCGAGCTTCGTCGCCTCTTCCTCGAACACATCGATGAAGGTGGCGCCGATGATCTTGCGCTTGCCCTCGGGATCGGTCACGCCGGCGAGCTTGCCGAGGAACATGTCGCTCGCGTTGCGATGAACGAGCGGGATATTGTAATGCCCGCGGAACAGCGCCGCCACCTCATCCGCCTCGCCCTGGCGCAGCAGGCCATGGTCGACGAAAATACAGGTGAGCTGGTCGCCGATCGCCTCGTGGATCAGGACGGCGGCGACGCTCGAATCGACGCCGCCCGACAGCCCGCATATCACCCGGCCCTTGCCGACCTGGCTGCGGATACGCTCGATCGCTTGCCGGTGAAAGGCCGCCATCGTCCAGTCGCCGCGGCATCCGGCGACGCGATGGGTGAAATTCTTGAGCAAGGCCCCGCCTTGCGGCGTGTGGACGACCTCGGGATGGAACATCACGCCGTAGAAACGCCGCGCGTCGTCGGCGATCACCGCGAAGGGCGCGCCCTCGCTGGTCGCCACTACCCGAAAGCCGGGCGGCAGCGCAGTCACCCGGTCGCCATGGCTCATCCACACCTGCTCGCGCGCGCCCTTGGGCCACAGCCCCTCGAACAGCTTGCAATCGTCGCGCACCTCGATGAAGGCGCGGCCGAATTCGTGATGGTCGGACGCCTCCACCTTGCCGCCGAGCTGGGCGGCCATGGTCTGCTGGCCGTAGCAGATGCCGAGCACCGGCACGCCGAGATCGAACGCCGCCTGCGGGACGCGCGGCGTATCGTGCGCGATCACCGAAGCCGGGCCGCCCGACAGGATGACCGCCTTGGGCGCGAACGCGGCGATCGCTGCCGCGCTCATGCTAAACGGATGAATTTCGCAATAAATCCCGTTCTCGCGCAGCCGCCGGGCGATGAGCTGAGTCACCTGGCTGCCGAAATCGAGGATAAGAACTTTGTCGGTCAACGGCGAATCGTTTCGGGAAAGGCGTCGCGGGAGCCGATCAATACCCTGAATTCAGTTGGCGGAACAAGACCCGATACGGGCGGCGGCCGCCCATGCGTTCGTAGAAATATCGCGACGGATTGCCCGCCAGCACCCAGAGGAAGGCGAGCTTGATCTTCCGCTCGCACAGCGAGCCGAAAACGGCCGCCAGAAGCTGCCGGCCGATGCCGTTGTCCTGGAATTCGGGGTGTACGTAGAGGGTGAATACTTCGCCGATCCCCGCCGGGGCCGATGCGGCCGGCTTGCCGGCGAACGGCCCGGCGGCCGGCCGGCTGGTCGCGCGGCTGAGCCCGGCGCTGGCAAAACCGATCACCCCGTGTCCGGGTTCGGTGGCGATCATGATCGGCTGGTTATGGGCGCAGTTGCGGACCGTCCATGCCCATTCCGACGCTTGCCGGTCGTAGGACATGCCGACCAGAACCCGTTCGGGCAACAAGCCGGCATAGGTGGTCTGCCAAGTATCCACATAGACCCTGGCGATGCCGGACGCCGCTGCTGTCGTGGCACGACCGATGATGGCCATGCCGGAAAGCCTAGCACGATTCGTCCGCCGCGCCAGCCTGTTCACATGAGGTAGCCGCTACTTCGCCGGGAGAAGCGCGCGGCAGCGCACGTGCGCCATCCGTATCAGTTTTTTGCGTTTTCCGGTTTTCTGGTGAGCACGGCGACGAAAAATCCGTCGGTTCCGTGGCGGGCCGGCGACAGGCGAAGATAAGGGTCGGGCGACGGACAGGTTCCGCCGATGGCCGACGCCCAAACCTGCGAAGCCGGAACGAGGCTAAAATCCCGGTCGCGATCGAGAATCGCTTCGACCTGCCGCTCATTCTCCTCGGCCAACAGCGAACAGGTGACATAGACCAGCCGGCCGCCCGGCTTCACCAGTCGCGCAGCGCTATCGAGAATGCGGCGCTGCTTGTCGGCAAGCTCGGCCAGATCCTCGGGCTTCAGCGTCCATTTGGCGTCGGGGTTGCGTCGCCACGTACCGGTGCCGGTGCATGGCGCGTCGACCAGCACGCGATCGAACGAAGCGCGATGGCGCTTGACCCACGGGTCGCTCTCGCTCGTCAGGGCGCGTTGCTGCACGTTGAACGCGCCGGCACGGCGCAACCTTTTGGTCGCCCCTTTGAGACGACGACGCGACGTGTCGCAGGCGACGACATGTCCCTTGTTTTCCATGCGCGCGGCGATGGCCAGGCTTTTGCCCCCCGCCCCGGCGCAGAAATCGCACACCCGCATGCCCGGCCGAACATCGACGAACAGCGCCGCGAGCTGCGAGCCTTCGTCCTGCACCTCGATCAGGCCGCTCTTGAAAGCATCCTGGGTCGAGAGGGGCGCGCGACCCTCGAGCCGCAATCCCCACGGCGACAGCGGCGTTGGCGTCGCCTCAAGCCCGCCCATGGCGAGCAGCCGCGCCGCCTCCTCGCGCGCACCCATGAGGGCGTTAGCCCGCAGATCGAGCGGCGCTTCGGCCGCCAGCGCCGTCATCTCGGCCGCAAAATCGCCGCCGAAGCGCGCCCACAACGCCGGTTCGAGCCAAGCGGGAAAGTTATGGCGCACGGCCGGCGATTGCTCGGGGTGGTCGAGGCTGCGCCCGGCAAGCGCCTTGATCGTCTCGCGCTCGGCCGGCGATAACGGCCGCGGCCGGAAACGGTCGCCGTCGAAGGCGCGGTTGATTTCATCGACTGGCCAGCCGTCGACAATGGCGAGATGGGCGAGGATGCGTTGTCGCCCGTCGGGATTATAGAGGCCGCGCGAGGCACCGGTGCGCTGGCGGGCGCTCCACCAATCGAGCTGGGCGCGCCGGCGCAGCACGCCATAGACGAGCGCGGCGATGGCCGCGCGATCCTTGGCGCCGATGAAGCGCCGGCCGCGGAAATAGCCGCCGGCCACCTGGTCGGCCGGCGCGGCAGCCGCCGCAATGGCGTCGAGAATCTCGATCGCCGCCTGAACGCGCGCGCCGGGCGTCATTGCCGGATCAGAAATCCGGCCGGTAGTTCGGCGCTTCCTGGGTGATCGAAACGTCGTGAACGTGGCTTTCGCGCAGCCCCGCCGAGGTAATCTTGAGGAATTCGCAGTTGGCCTGCATCTCGGCGACGTTGCGGTTGCCCGTATAGCCCATCGCCGCCCGCAGGCCGCCGACGAGCTGATGAATCACGTTGGCCACCGTCCCCTTATAGGGCACACGGCCCTCGACCCCCTCAGGCACCAGCTTCAGCGAGTCCTTGATGTCCTGCTGGAAGTAACGGTCGGCCGAGCCGCGCGCCATGGCCCCGATCGATCCCATGCCGCGATAATATTTGTACGACCGGCCTTGATAGAGAAACACCTCACCCGGACTCTCGTCGGTGCCGGCGAGCAGCGAGCCGATCATCGCGCAATCGGCCCCCGCCGCGATCGCCTTGGCGAGATCTCCCGAATACTTGATCCCACCGTCCGAAATCACCGGGATCTTGCGTTTGCGGCAGGCCTCGACCGCATCGAGAATGGCGGTCAGTTGCGGCACGCCGACGCCGGCGACGATCCGGGTCGTGCAGATCGAGCCGGGACCGATGCCGACCTTCACCGCATCCGCGCCGGCATCGATCAGCGCCTGCGCGCCGGCGGTCGTGGCGACGTTGCCGGCGACAATCTGCGTGTAGTTGCTGAGCCGGCGCACGCGCTTGACCGTCGCCAGCACGCCCTCGGAATGGCCGTGGGCGGTGTCGACCACAACCAGGTCGACCTCGGCGTCGAACAGCGCCTCGGCCCGCGCCACGCCGTTGTCGCCGACCCCGGTCGCCGCCGCCACGCGCAGGCGGCCCTTTTCATCCTTGCAGGCGTTGGGAAAACGCTGCGCCTTCTCCATGTCCTTGACCGTGATCAGGCCGATGCAGCGGTAATCGTCGTCGACCACCAGCAGCTTTTCGATCCGGTGCTGATGGAGCAGCCGTTTCGCCTCGTCGAGCGACACGCCCTCGCGCACCGTCACCAGCTTGTCCTTGGTCATCAGCTCGCGCACCGGCTGCTTCGGGTTGGAGGCGAAGCGCACGTCGCGGTTGGTGAGGATGCCGGCGAGCTTGCGCGTCCCCTTCTCGACCACCGGAATGCCCGAAATGTGATAATCGGCCATCAACTGAAGCGCATCGGCGAGCGGCGCGTTAGGATCGATGGTCACCGGGTTGACCACCATGCCGGATTCGAACTTCTTGACCTTGCGCACTTCTTGCGCCTGACGCTCGATATCGAGATTGCGGTGGATGACGCCGATGCCGCCGGCCTGCGCCATGACAATGGCGGTGGCGCTTTCGGTCACGGTGTCCATCGCCGCCGACAGGAGCGGAATGCCGAGCTCAATGCTCGCGGTCAGCCGCGTGCGGGTGTCGCACTGGTTGGGAAGGACCGTCGACGCTGCCGGCTTTAGCAGAACGTCGTCGAATGTAAGGGCATCGCGGATCTTCATGCCGCCTCCGGATTCGGAAGTGGCCGGCCATCATACACAAGGAACGCGCGAAGCCAAGGTGCTTCGTACATGCCCCCCGGCCCCCCGGCCGGGGGCTGAAATCGGCCGGTCCCGGCGAGGTCGTCGATGCCGAGGCGCACGCCCATACCCAGGATTTTGTCAGCGACCGGCCCGGCCGCGGCTTCACCTCGGCGGGCGGCAAACCGCACATCATGGAGCCGCGGATCGACTGGCACCGCTTCGAAAAACGCCTGTTTGCCAAGGGGCTTGCCGCGATTCTCGACAAGGCGGCCAGCGCCGGGGCCTATGAGCGCCTGATCCTGGTCGCCCCGCCGCAGACCCTCGGCGACCTGCGGGCCGCGCTCGGCAAACACGCCCGCGACAAAGTCACGGTCGAGCTGCCCAAGGACCTGACCAAGCTGCCGGAGCCCGAAATCGCCGAACATCTGAGCTATTTCATCCGGATCTAGCCGCAATCGCCACCAAATCGGCCGCGCTCAGGTCCGGCCGGCGGCCCGATCGGGGCCGCGCCCGGCGGTCAACCCGTCCCACGCCGCCATCGCGCCGTCGACGGCGGCGTGGAGATCCTTGCGCCCGGCGCCGTCCCGCGCCTGAACCGCCAGTCCGTGCAGCACAGTCGTGTAGAACGACGTAAGCGCCCCGATATCGACGCCGGCCGGTAGATCGCCCTCGGCCACGCCGCGTTCCAGCCGCCGCCTGATGTGCTGTTGCGTGGCGCGGCGCAAGTCGCGCAGATGATCCTGCACGCCCCGGTTGGCGCGCGCGCAGTTGATCGCGCCCAGGACGATCAGGCAGCCGCGCGGCTTGCCCGGCTGGCAGAACGAATTGGCGGCCGCGTGAAGCATTCCCTCGATCGACGCGCGCGCCGTTGGCGCCTCGGTGAGGCCGCGCAGCCCCGCGGCCCCCTCCGTCTTGCGATGAAGCTCCACCGCTTCGCGGAACAATTCTTCCTTGGAGCCGAAGGCAGCGTAAAAGCTCGGCGCCGTGATGCCGCCCATCGCTTCCTGAAGGTCGGTCAGGGTCACGCCCTCGTAGCCGAGCGCCCAGAACAGGTCCTTCGCCTGCTGAAGCGCTTCCCCCCGGTCGAAACTGCGCGGACGGCCGCGACGCGCCATATCCGTTCCTTTCTATAGGGCGCACTATAAAACCCTTGACGCCCCCACAGCAAGCATGTCATGTATTTTATAGTAATCACTATATAAATCTATGACATCGAAGAAAGCGACCCAGATGACAACACCTCATTCAAACCCTGCCGCGCTGATCACCGGAGGCACCACGGCTACAAAAGGTCCTGCCGCTGCTCGGCAAGGGCAGCTCCGTGATCGTCAATAGCGCGCTCGGCGCCGCGGCGAAGGGTCTGCCCAACTGGTCGATATACAGCGCCGCCAAGGGCGCAATGCTGTCGCTGTCGCGCGCCTTGTCGATCGAGCTCGCTCCGCGCGGAATCCGGGTGAACGCGATAACCCCCGGCCCGATCGATACGCCGGCGATGGAGAAGCTCGGCCTGCCCGCCGAAACGCTCGGCGCATTCAAGCAAACAATCGCCTCGCGGGTGCCGCTCGGCCGGTTCGGCCGCGACGAGGAAGTGGCCAACACGGTTGCGTTCCTCGCCTCGCCCGCCGCCGGTTTCATCACCGGCGCGAATATTTTCATCGATGGCGGCCTCGCCGCAGCCTGATCCCGGCGCTGACGGGAAGAAACGAACGATAAAGGATATGAATACATGACATCGCCACTGATTCTGGTCACCGGCTCGACGGGCACTATCGGGTCCGAAGCCGTCCGGCAGCTCGTACAGGGCGGCCACCGCGTGCGCGCGATGATGCGCGACCCAGCGAAAGCAGCGAAACTCCGCAATGCGGCCGAGATCGTGACCGCCGATCTTACCAGACCGGAGACGCTCGCCTCTGCATTCGCCGGGGTCGATAAGGCGTTCGTCGTCTCGAACGGCGCCGATATCGCGAAGCTGGAAGCTAACGCCTTCGATGCGGCGAAGAAGGCGGGCGTCAAGCACATCGTCAAACTCTCGGGCCGGCATCACGACGCCGATTTCATGGCCGGCGCTGCGCTCGCGCGATCGCATAACGAGAGCGAGGAGCGCCTGCGCGGGCTCGGAATCGCCTGGACGATTCTGCGGCCCGGACTGTTCGCCTCGAACTTTCTCATTTGGCTGGTCAGGGACCAGCGCGCGGTCTTTCTACCGGTCGGCCAGGGCCGCGACACGCCCACCGATCCGCGCGACATTGCCGCGGTGGCGGTCAAGGCGCTGACCGAGCCCGGACACGACGGAAAGATTTACGAACTCACCGGCCCGGAATTCCTGAGCTACGCCGCGATGGTACAAAAAATGGCGGAGAAAATCGGAACGCCGCTGAAGCTTGTCGACGTGCCGAAAGCCGACGCGCATGCCGGCATGATGGCGGCCGGCGTTCCGTCGACGCAAGCCGACGGGTTGCTGCAATATTTCGACGGCGTGAAGGCGGGGCACATATACCCCCCGACCCAGACCATCGCCGAGGTCCTCGGCCGCCCGCCGCGCAGTTTCGACGCCTGGCTCGACGACCACGCGGCGGCGCTGAGGGGTTGAGCGGTGGCGACGCACCCCATCCTCGTCATCGGCGCGACCGGTACGGTCGGCGGCGAACTCGTCAAGCAACTCGTCGAAGCGGGCCGGAGCGTCCGCATATTGGCGCGCAACCCGGCGAAGGCTGCGCGGTTCGGCCGCGCTGCCGATGTCGTCTGGGGCGACCTCGCGCGGCCCAAAACACTCGACCCGGCCTTCGCCGGGGTCGAGCGCGTCTTCATTCTTTGCCCACCGGTGCCCGAGCTGGAGACGCTCGAAGCCAACGCCTTCGCGGCGGCGAAGAATGCGCGCGTCGGTCATATCGTCAATCTCTCCAATTTCGGCGCCGGCAGCTTCGAGAGCACGATATGGAAATGGCATGGGGCCAGCGAGAACAGGCTCCGCGCATCGGGGATGGCGTGGACGATCCTGCGGCCGACGCGTTTTATGTCCAACACACCTTACACATGGGACTCGATCCGCGAGAACGGAACGCTGATCGAGGCGACGGGCGACAGCAAGATGACGCTGATCGATCCGCGCGACATCGCCGCAGTCGCCGTCAGGGTGCTGACGTCGCCCGGGCACGAAGGCAAGGTTTACGAGCTTACCGCGTCCGAGGCGCTCAGCGGCGCCGAGATTGCGCAAAAGATCGCCGCGGCGACCGGCCGGCCGGTCCGCTTCGTCGATGCGCCGCCGGAAATCGCACGCGCGTCGTTGCTGAAGTCGGGATTTCCGGAGCTGGCCGCCGACATGGTTCTGCAATACTTCGCGACTGTCCGCGAGGGGCGGTGGTATCTGACGCCAACCGCCGCTGAAATCCTCGGCCGCCCGCCGCGCAGCTTCGATCAATGGCTGCGCGACCACGCGGCGGCCTTCGCTTAATCCCCTGCAGGCAAGGCCAGGGCTCGACGGCAGGATTTTGTCCGGGCATGCTGGGGGAGGGATAAAGCCCGAGGCGTTTCCGGTTTGGCATAATTAAGGCATCGAGGAGCAAGCATGACCGCCGATAGCCCCGATCGCGACCGGTCCAGCGTCCGCATCCCCCCGCCCCTTTTTTATCTCGTCGGGCTCGCCGCCGGATTGGGGCTCGATTATGCATGGCCTTATCCGGTGCTGCCGCAGATGGCACAATATGTCGTGGGCTTCGCCCTCATTGCCGCCAGTATTCTGCTCGTCGCCCTCGCCTTTCGCGAATTCTCGCGCGCCAAGACGCATGTCGATTATCGCAAGCCGACCGAGGCGATCATCGTGGGCGGGCCATTCGCCTATACCCGCAATCCGGTTTACGTCAGCATGACGCTGCTGGTCGTCGGCATCGCGGTCGCGGTCGACAGCCTGTGGATATTGCTGATGGCTTTCGGCGCCGCCGCCGGCGTGAATTGTTTCGTCGTGCGGCGCGAGGAAACGTATCTCGAAGGCAAGTTCGGCGACGAATACCGGCGCTACAAGGCGGCCGTACGACGCTGGCTCTAGGCCTTCGCCGGCGGGCCGCGAAAGCCGGTGGCGACGATGAAGAATTCGGCCGATTCGGCGCGGCTCGCCGGCGGCTTGATCCGGCGCATCGCGGCGAAGCGGCGGCGGATATCGTCGACCAGCGCTTTTTCCCCGCTGCCCTGGCGGGCCTTGGCGATGAAGCTGCCGCCCGGCCGCAGCACCTCGCTGGCGAACAGCAGCGCCGCCTCGACCAGGTTCATCACGCGCAGATGATCGATGTCGGGATGGCCGGTGGACGACGACGCCATATCCGACAGCACGATATCGACCGGGCCGTCGAGCGCCCGTTTGACCGCCGCCGACGCGGCCGGCGACAGGAAATCGAGCTTCAAGATCTCCGCCCCCGGCACCGCCAGCATGCCGGCGATATCGACCGCGATCACCTTGCCCCGCCCCTCGTCGGCCTTGGTCCGCGCAACCGCGACCTGCGTCCAGCCGCCGGGCGCGGCGCCGAGATCGACCACCCGTTGCCCTGGCTTGAGAAGGCGCAGCTTGTCGTCGATCTCGATCAGCTTGAAGGCGGCGCGCGAGCGATATCCCTGGCGTTTGGCTTCGGCGACGAAGGGATCGTTGAGCTGCCGGCCGAGCCACAGGGTGGACGATAGCTTACGGCCCTTGGCCGTGCGCACGCGCCGGCTGAGCTGGCGACCCGAACTGCCCTTTTCGCGTTTTTCGTTCACGCCGCGCCGTTCAGCCCCGCGCCGGCGCGGCCGAGACCCGCCTCGCGCATCAGGCCGAGCAGGATGCCCTCGCGCAGGCCCCGGTCGGCGACGCGCAAGCGCCCGACCGGCCATAGCCGGCAGATCGCATCGAGAATGGCGCAGCCCGCGACCACCAGGTCGGCGCGTTCGGGCCCGATGCAGGGATGGGCCGCCCGCGCATCCCAGTCGAGCGCGGCAAGGTCGCGGTTGACCGCCGAAATTTCGTCGAAGCACAGCCACGAACCGTCGACCAGCGCCCGGTCGTAGCGCGGTAGATTCATCCGTACGCCAGCCAGCGTCGTCACCGTGCCCGAGGTGCCGACCATCTGTACGGCCCCGTCGGCGACCCGGCGGGCAATGTCGTGGCGGGCCTCGAACGGCGTCAGCCGGGCGGCGATCTCGTCGACCATCGCCCCGTACCCCTCGGCCGTCACCCGGTCGCCGCCGAATCGCTCGGCGAACGACACGACGCCGCAGGTCAGCGACACCGTATCCACGATAACCCAGCCGTTTTCCTGACAGCGGGCGAGCCACGTGACCTCGGTGCTGCCGCCGCCGATATCGAACAGGATGGCGTGCGGCTTGTCGTCGCTGAGCAGCGACGCGCAGCCGGCCAGCGCCAGGCCGATTTCCTCCTGCGGGTCGATAATCTCGAATTCGATGCCGGTTTCGGCCGCGACCCGGGCGACGAACGCGCCGCCGTTGCGGGCCTGCCGGCACGCTTCGGTCGCCACGCCGCGATAGCGCCCGACGCCCCGCCGGCGCAGCTTGCCCGCGCAGACATGCAAGGCCTCGACGGTGCGATCCATCGCCGCAAGCGCCAGCTCCCCCGTGGCCGACAGCCGCTCGCCCAGCCGGACGATGCGCGAAAACGCATCGACCACCCGAAACCCGCCCGGCGCCGATTCGGCGACCAGCAGCCGGCAATTATTGGTGCCGAGATCGAGCGCCGCGAACGGCGCCCCGTCCATACCGGCCGCCCGCCCGCTGCATCCGCTCGGCCGCCCAGGACCGGAAGGGGCGGAAGACACGCGTGTTTTCTCCCTGTACGCCGGGGTCCTGCGCGGGCCCCCGTCTCATTGCTCCGTTAGCTGAGTATGGCCCCAAAACCCGGATTTGCGAAGCCGCAAGGCGACTCCGGCAGACGCTACACATCCCCCCGCCTTTGTGCTAAAACGCCGGCCTTCCTGGGCACCCGCCCGCCGGGTCCGTTGGGGGATCGTCTAACGGTAGGACAACGGACTCTGACTCCGTTTATCTTGGTTCGAATCCAAGTCCCCCAGCCAATTTTCCGACCTTGTCCGTGATCCATATTCTTTCGGCCGGACCCCTCTCCGCCCGACGGGCGACCCTGGCTCGCCGGACGCGGCATTTCGCGATAGATAGATGCCGAATATCCGGACAAGGAAAATCATGAAACACCCCGTCCTTCTCATTCACGGCCTGATCGGCAATCTGAGCGTGCCGAGGATCGTCTCGGCGATCGGGCCGTCGAACGTCTTCGCGCCGGACCTGCTGGGGTATGGCGAGGCACGATCCGCGCCGATCGAAACGCCGTCCTGTTCGCCGACAAATACCCGGAGCTGACGGCGTCGCTCACCAGCGTCGAGGGCAATTTTACCCTGAAAGATGCGTTCTGGTCGGCGCAGATCGCCATGAAAAACATCGCCGATGTCGAGGCGATCCTGGATGGCTACAAGGCCGATGTTGCGGCGTGGATACGCGGCGCGGGCGTCGAACCGGATGAATGGACGTTGTCCGTGGCGGCGATGTGGCTCGCCAATCAGCCTGGGTCGACGCTACGCGCCCAGGCGCGGGCGGTCGTCGAGGCGACCGGCAGGCCGGAATATCTCGAGACTGTCAGACGCCTGCTTGCCTCCGGAATACCCTGTCACCTGATCGCCGGCGAGCGCTCGCGCGGCGGGTGGGATGTCCCCGCCTGGGCGGCCAGCATGGCGACCGCGAACACGGATATTCCCGGAACCGGCCATCTGATGATGCTGGAATCGCCCGAGAAATTCGGGGCCGCTCTGCGGGCGCTTCTCCGGTAGCGCGAAGAGCGCGCCTTCGCACACTGGCGGCGACCCACGTTTCGGTACAACCTTATGCCTCCGGCCGGCTCGCCGGCTCGACGCCGCCGGTTCTGGCGATGAAATCGGCGATTTCGGCCACGCCGCGATTCTCCTTGAGGTTGGTGAACAGGAAGGGTCGTTCGCCGCGCATCTTGCGCGCGTCGCGGTCCATCACCTCGAGGCTCGCCCCGACCAGCGGCGCGAGATCGATCTTGTTGATCACCAGCAGGTCCGAGCGCGTGATGCCCGGCCCGCCCTTGCGCGGAATCTTGTCGCCCGCCGACACGTCGATGACATAAATGGTGAGATCGGCGAGTTCGGGGCTGAAGGTCGCGGCGAGATTATCGCCACCCGATTCGACAAAGACGATGTCGAGATCGGGATAGAGCCGGCACATCTCGCCCACTGCGGCGAGATTGGCCGAGGCGTCCTCGCGGATCGCCGTGTGCGGACAGCCGCCAGTCTCGACGCCGACAATGCGCTCCGCCGCCAACGCGCCCGAGCGGGTGAGGAACTGCGCGTCCTCCTTCGTGTAGATGTCGTTGGTGACGACGGCGAGGTTGTAGCGGTCGCGCATATGCTTGCACAAGCGATCGACCAGCGCCGTCTTGCCAGAACCCACCGGGCCCCCGATGCCGACGCGCAGCGGTCCGTGCGGAGAGGCGGTCATGAGCGGAATAACCTCGTATATTGGGTTTCGTGTCGCATCGAGCACCAATCGACGACCGGGCACGCTGTGCCGAGATCGTCAAGATTTGCCGCCAACGCTGCCGTTGCCGCGCGCGCGACGGCCGGCTCCAGCGCCGCGATGGCGCGCTGCCCGTCGGTCTGGCCGAGCGGGATCAGACGCAGCCCGGCCGAGACAAGATTGGCGGCGAAGGACTGGAGATAGGCGGCCAGCGCCGCCGGCAACGGCACTTCATGCGCCGCCGCCGCCGCGCCGACGGCGACCGGCAGCGCCAGCCGTCCGTTATGCCGCGCCGCAAGCGCCACCAACGACGGTGCCGGCCATGCGGCCAGCGTTATGGCCAAGAACGCCGCCCCCTGCGCCGCGTTTTCGAGCGCGGTTTCGGCGCTGCCGCGCCACGCCGCTGCCAGCGTCGCCGCCGCATCGAAAGCTGCGGCGTCATCGTTTGCCGACGCCCGCCACGCGGCCGCCAGCAGCACCCCGTCAATCCGCCCGGCTCCGTACTCGATCACCGCTGCGGTCCAGTCGGCGAGCCCGTGGCCGTCGATCACGATCTCCGCCTCGACCGCGTATTCGAGCCCATGGCTGTAGCTGAACGCGCCGAGCGGATAGGCCGGCGACAGCCAGGTCATCAGGCGATAAAGGGCCGCTTCAGTGGTCATGGTCGTGCCCGTGATGGCCATGATCGTGCGTATGTTCGTGGCGGTCCGCAGCGGGCGCGTAGGCGCCGCCTTCGGGGTTGAACGGCGCGCGCACGCGGCGCACCCGAGCCCCCAACCCCTCGACCATCGCCACCATCACGTGATCGTCGCGGATGCGGATGCAATCGCTGTGAATTTCCGTTGGGAAATGCCGGTTGCCGATATGCCAGGCGAGCCGCGCCAGTAGCTCGGGCGTCGCGGCCGTGACCTCGACGATATCCTCCGCCGCCGCGCGGACGACGACATAACCACCGCCGTCGAGCGCCAGCCCGTCGCCGTCGCGCAGCACGACCGCCTGCGGCAGATCGAGCAGCAACGCCGCGCCCTCGTCGGTCGTCAGACGCATGCGCCGGCGATGCCGGTCGTCATAAGCCAGCGTTACGCTGTCGCGGCGCTCCTGCGCCGGCCATTCACCTGCCGGAACGATGGCGTGCGCCCGGTTCACGGTCAGAACAGGAAATAACGCTGGGCCATGGGCAGGACCTCGGCCGGCGCGCAGGTCAGCAGTTCGCCGTCGGCGCGCACTTCGTAGGTTTCGGGATCGACCTCCATCTTCGGCGTCGCGACGTTGTGGATCATGTTTTTCTTCGAGATGCCGCCGCGCGTGTTGCCGACCGTGACCAGCGGGCGTGTCAGGCCGTATCGCGCCCCGATGCCGGCGTCGATCGCGGCTTTGGAGACGAAGAGCAGCGCGCTTTGCGTCTGGTTACGCCCGAAGCTGGCGAACATCGGCCGATAATGCACGGGCTGCGGCGTCGGGATCGAGGCGTTGGGATCCCCCATCGGCGCCGCCGCGATCGAGCCGCCCTTCAGCACCATGTCCGGCTTGACGCCGAAGAACGCCGGCGACCAGATGACGAGATCGGCGAACTTGCCGATTTCGACCGAACCGACATGGCAGGAGATGCCCTGGGCGATCGCCGGGTTGATCGTGTACTTGGCGATGTATCGTTTAGCGCGCGCGTTGTCGTTGTCGCCTTTTTCCCCGACCAGCCGCCCGCGCTGGCGCTTCATCTTGTCGGCGGTCTGCCAGGTGCGGATGATCACCTCGCCGACCCGGCCCATCGCCTGGCTGTCGGACGACATCATCGAGAATGCACCGAGATCGTGCAGGATGTCCTCGGCGGCGATGGTCTCGCGGCGGATGCGGCTGTCGGCGAAGGCGACGTCTTCGGGGATCTTGGCGTCGAGATGGTGACAGACCATGAGCATGTCGAGATGCTCGTCAACCGTGTTCACCGTGTAGGGCCGCGTCGGATTGGTCGAAGACGGCAGGACGTTGAGCTCGCCACAGAGCTTGATAATGTCGGGCGCGTGGCCACCGCCCGCCCCCTCGGTATGGAAGGCGTGAATCGTCCGGCCCCTGAAGGCGGCGATGGTGTCCTCGACGAAGCCGGATTCGTTGAGCGTGTCGGTATGGATGGCGACCTGGATATCGTATCGGTCAGCCACGCTCAGGCAATTGTCGATCGCCGCCGGCGTGGTGCCCCAGTCCTCGTGCAGCTTCAGCCCGCACGCCCCGGCCTCAACCTGCTCGACCAATCCGCCAGGCAGCGAGGCGTTGCCCTTGCCGAAGAAACCGAGATTCATCGGAAATGCCTCGGCCGCCTGCAGCATGCGCATCATGTGCCAGGGGCCGGGCGTGCAGGTCGTCGCCGCCGTGCCGGCCGCCGGGCCGGTGCCGCCGCCAAGCATCGTGGTGATGCCGGAGTAAAGCGCCTCCTCGATCTGCTGCGGCGAGATGAAGTGGATATGCGCGTCGATGCCGCCGGCGGTGATGATCTTCCCTTCGCCGGCGATCGCCTCGGTCCCCGGCCCGATCACGATATCGACGCCGGGCTGCAAATCGGGATTGCCCGCCTTGCCGATGCCGGCGATGCGCCCGTCCTTGAGGCCGATGTCGGCCTTGATCACACCCCAATGGTCGAGGATCAGGGCGTTGGTGATCACCGTATCGACCGCGCCCTCGGCGCGGCTGCGCTGGCCCTGGCCCATGCCGTCGCGAATCACCTTGCCGCCGCCGAACTTCACTTCCTCGCCATAGATCGTGCGATCCTCCTCGACCTCGATAATCAGGTCGGTGTCGGCGAGGCGGACGCGATCGCCGACTGTGGGGCCGAACATGTCGGCATAGGCGGTGCGATTGATGCGGGTGGCCATTGCCTCAGGCCTCCAACTTGCCGGCGATCTTGCCGTTGAAGCCGTGGACCGTTCGCCTGCCCGTATAGGCGACGAGGCGCACGCTCCGCATTTGCCCCGGCTCGAAGCGCACGGCCGTGCCGGCGGGAATGTCGAGCCGATACCCGCGCGCCTTGACGCGATCGAACTTCAGTGCCGCATTGGTTTCGAAAAAATGGTAATGCGAGCCGACCTGGATCGGCCGGTCGCCGGTATTGGCGACGTCCAGCGTCACCGTCGGCCGCCCGGCATTAAGCTCGATCTCACCATCGCCGGTCATCACTTCGCCTGGAATCATCGCGTCCCCCTCAGCGGATCGGTTCGTGAACGGTGACGAGCTTGGTCCCGTCGGGAAAGGTCGCCTCGACCTGGATATCGGCGATCATTTCCGCCACCCCCGCCATCACTTGGCTGCGGCGCAGAACGCTGGCGCCATCGCGCATCAGTTCGGCGACGCTGCGCCCGTCGCGCGCGCCCTCGACCACGTAATCGGTGATCAGCGCCACCGCTTCCGGATGGTTGAGCTTCACACCGCGCTCCAGCCGGCGGCGCGCGACAACCGCCGCCATCGCCACCAGAAGCTTGTCTTTTTCCCGCGGAGTCAGATTCACGCTTCCCTCCCCACCCTCTATTGCCGCCACATACGCGGCAGATGCGCCGGCAGCCCGCCCGCCGCCTGCCGCAAGCCGCCGAGATAATGCATGAGGTCCCTCCGCACCGCTGCCGCATCGCCGCCGTGAAAGCGGGCGACCAGGATACCGTTCACCACCGTTGCCGCCGCTCGCATCCGGGCCCCGGCAAGGAGATCGCGCGCCGTATCGAGATGCCGGGCCGCATCGTCGGCAACATAGACGACGCTCGCCAGGGCCTGCGCGCCGCCGAGGGTCGCCGGCCGCGCGGTGAGCATCCCAATGTCGCCGTCGAGACGCAGGGCATCTGCCCAGACCAGCGCCCCGGCACGGCGGACCGCCCAGCCGTCGCGCAGGAACCCGCCAGTAAAACGCTCGCCGCGCGCGATACGGCCGAACACCACCATTTCGCACGCCAGAAGGCGGGCGCCGGGGGCCGCCGCAATCTCGGTACGGCGGCTGAGTCGCGCCCCTTCGAACAGGATCGTTTCCTGCGGCAGCCATTCGAGCCACGCGCCCGTCGCTGCATCGAGCGTCACCCCGATCCGGCAGTCTGCGCCCGACGAACGGTAGATTTTTTCGGCCGCCTGCGAAGTGACCGTGGCCGCCGCCCCGGCGCGCGCCGCTACGCTGACCCGCAACCGGTCGCCGCCGGCAAGTCCGCCCGAGGTCGTCAGCAGCACGGCGGTCGGCGGATCGCCAGCCTCGGCGCGCGGAAACAGCACCCGGCAGGGATCGGATTGGTAGAGATGCACGAGGCCGCTGCCCGGCCCGCGCGGTGCGAAAACCAGTTCGGCGACGCCGTCGCCGCGCTCCAGGGCGACGGCACGGCCGGCAGGCGATTCATCGTAAGGCACCTTAGACGGTAAGGTAGCGCCGAACGGCCGATTCTTCCATGTCCGCCTTGCAGCCGGCCAGCGCCACCTCGCCCCGCTCCATCACCGCATAGGCGTCGGCGAGATCGCGGGCGAAGTCGAAATACTGCTCGACCAGCAGGATGGCCATGTCGCCGCGCTGCGCGAGATAGCGGATCACCCGCTCGATATCCTTGATGATCGAGGGCTGGATGCCCTCGGTCGGCTCGTCGAGGATCAGCAGGCGCGGCTGGGTGACGAGGGCGCGGGCGATGGCGAGTTGCTGCTGCTGACCGCCAGACAGGTCGCCGCCGCGCCGGCGCAACATGTCGCGCAGCACCGGAAACAACGAGAAGATTTCCTCCGGCACCTCGCGCTTCTCCCGCGGCAGCGGCGCGAAGCCGGTTTGCAGGTTTTCGAGCACGGTCAGGCGCGGGAAAATATCGCGCCCCTGCGGCACCAGGGCCAGGCCGCAACGCGCCCGCAGATGGGGCGCCAGCCCGGCAATATCCCGATCCTCCCACGCGATCGTTCCGCCGGCGATCGGCTGAAGCCCGAAGATCGCCCGCAGCAGGCTGGTCTTGCCGACCCCGTTGCGGCCGAGGATGCAGGTCACCTCGCCCATCCGCGCATCGAGCGACACGCCGCGCAGGGTGTGGCTGGCGCCGTAGTAGAGGTGAAGATCGCGGATGGCGAGCATGACTAGCGACCGAGATAGACTTCGATGACGCGCGAATCGTTCTGCACATGGTCGATCGAGCCCTCAGCGAGCACCGATCCCTCGTGCAGCACGGTCACCCGCGCGCCGAGGCTGCGTACGAACTCCATGTCGTGCTCGACGACGACGACGGTCCGCGTCCCGGCGAGACCGAGGATCAATTCGGCCGTTTGCCGGGTTTCGTGGTCGGTCATGCCGGCGACCGGCTCGTCGAGCAGCAGAAGCTGCTGGTCCTGAACCAGCAGCATGCCGATCTCCAGCCATTGTTTCTGGCCGTG
This sequence comes from Rhodospirillales bacterium, assembly GCA_016195145.1. Lineage (GTDB taxonomy): Bacteria > Pseudomonadota > Alphaproteobacteria > CACIAM-22H2 > CACIAM-22H2 > JACQAF01. The sequence continues at coordinate 3,585 of JACQAF010000013.1, read as the reverse complement.
GCTCAACGCGCCGGCGGCCTCTTGGGCGCGGTCGGCAAGCCCGATCGCCGCCAGCGTCTCGGCGACGCGCTCGCGATCCTCACCGCAGAGCCGGGCCAAGAGCGCGCGCCAGATCCGCCGCTCGCCCTTGAGCGCCAGTTCAAGATTCTCGAACACGCTCAGGTTCTCGAACACGGTGGGCTTCTGGAATTTGCGCCCGATGCCGAGATTGGCGATCGCGGTCTCGTCGAGCCGGGTCAGGTCGACATTGTTGTCGAACAGGACGACGCCGGAATCCGGCTTGGTCTTGCCGGTGACGATATCCATCATCGTCGTCTTGCCGGCGCCATTGGGGCCGATGACGGTGCGCAGCTCGCCGCGATCGACGGTCAGCGACAGGTTGTTGAGGGCCTTGAAGCCGTCAAAGCTGACCGACACGCCGTCGAGATAGAGCATCGAATCGGCGGCGGTCGCCAGCGCGACCGAGGCGGCCGGCGCCGGCCGGGCCTCGGGCGATTTGCGCATGGCGAGCGCGCCCGCGTTCATGCCGCGGCCCGCTGCGCCCGGCGCAGGCGCAACCGGCGCACGAGGCCGACCACACCGGCCGGCATGGCGAGGGTGACGAGAATGAACAGGGCGCCGAGGAAGAACAGCCACACTTCCGGCGCCGCGCCGGTAAGCCAGGTCTTGAACCAATTGACGAGGCCGGCGCCGAGCACGGCGCCCACCAGCGTGCCCCGCCCGCCGACCGCGACCCAGATGGCGATCTCGATGGAGTTGGCGGGCGAAAATTCGCTCGGGTTGATGATCCCGACCTGCGGCACGTACAGCGCCCCGGCGAGGCCGGCCAGCATCGCCGAGACGGTGAAGGCGAACAGCTTGGCGTTGGTCACCGAATAGCCGAGAAAGCGCACGCGGCTTTCGGCGTCGCGCAAGGCCAGCAGAACTCGCCCGAGGCGCGAGGCGACGATGAACCGGCAGACGAGAAAGCTCAAGCCCAAGGCGACGATCGAGGCGACGTAGAGGCCGAGACGGGTTTCCGGGGCCTGAACCTCGAAGCCGAGGATATCCTTGAAATCGGTCAGGCCGTTATTGCCGCCAAAACCCATGTCGTTGCGGAAAAAGGCGAGCATCAGCGCGAAGGTCAGCGCCTGGGTGATGATCGAGAGATACACGCCGGTGACGCGGCTGCGGAAGGCGAACCAGCTGAAGACGAAGGCGAGAACGCCCGGCACCAGGATCGCCATCAGGGCGGCGAAGGCGAAGCTGTCGAAGCCGTACCAGTACCAGGGCAGTTCCTTCCAGTTGAGGAAGACCATGAAATCGGGCAGCTCGGGATTGCCGTAAACCCCGCGCGTACCGATCTGGCGCATCAGATACATGCCCATGCAGTAGCCGCCGAGGGCGAAGAATGCGCCGTGGCCAAGGCTAAGAATCCCCGCATAGCCCCACACGAGATCGAGTGCCAGCGCCAGAATGGCGTAGCAGGCGTATTTGCCCGCCGAGATTGGGGCTGACATTGCCGATCTGGCTCAGCGCCACCCCGGCCATGCCGGCGATGCCCGAGCCGAGGCCGAAGGTAAGCGCATCGACGCGCGCGGTCGGAATGCCCATTGCCGACGCCATATCACGGTTCTGCGTCACGGCGCGCATATGGAGCCCGAACGACGTATAGCGCAGCACCAGCGCCACCACGCCGAGCACGGCAAAGCAGAAAACAACGATGTAAACGCGGTTCCACGTCACGTCGAAGCCGCCCGCGACCTGAAACCCGCCGGTCATCCACGCCGGGTTGGCCACTTCCTTGTTGGGCGCGCCGAAAACCGTCCGCACGAGCTGCTGAAGGATCAGGCTGATGCCCCACGTGGCAAGTAGCGTTTCCAGCGGCCGGCCGTAGAGAAAACGGATGACGCTGCGCTCGATCGCCACGCCGAAGGCGGCGGCGGCGAGAAAGCCGACTGGAATGGCGACGAGAAGATAGGCGTCGATCCAGCCAGCCGGCAGCGCGGCGCGAAACACTTCCTGCACTACATAAGCCGAATAGGCGCCGAGCATGATCATCTCGCCATGCGCCATGTTGATGACGCCCATCACGCCGAAGGTGATGGCGAGGCCAATGGCGGCGAGCAACAAGACGCTGCCGAGGCTGACCCCCTGGAACAGATTGGCGGCGTAGCCGGTCAGGCGCAGCCGCCGTTCGATATCGGCCAGCGCCGCCTCGACCCGGGCGCGCATTGCGGGATCGAGATCGGGCGCATTGCGCAGCTGGCCGAGCAGGGCGCGGATCTGCGGGTCGGTCGAACCGGAAAGCTCGCCGATGGCGGCGATCTTCTCGGCATCGCTGCCGAAATTGAGTCGCGCGCCGTTGAGGCTGAGCCGGATCGTCTCGCGCACCTCGGCGTCCTTTTCGCTCGCCAGCGCCCGTTCGAGCACCGCGACCGTTTCGGCCGACCCGTGCTTGAGGGCGTTGCGCGCCGCCGCCAGCCGTTCGGCGCGGTCGGGACTGAAAATCTGAAGCTTGCTGAGCGCGGCGGCAATCGCCCCGCGCAGGCGGTTGTTGACCCGCACCCGCTCAAGGCCGTCGCCGGGCGCATCGCCGAGATCGGCGGCGATCACTGGATCGACCAGCCGCTTGCCGTCGACGATCACCAGACGCTTGTCGCCGGTGACGCTGAGACGGCCGTCGTTCAGCGCCTTGAGCGCCCCGATGGCCCGTCCGTCGCCGAGCGCGCCAAGCGCTCCGGCCGCTTCGGCCTTGTCCGCAAAGCTGTCGGCGCCCAGTTTGGCGACCAGATCGGCGAATTCGTCGGCCGCCGCAACCGACGGCAAGCCGATTAGCGTCAGGCCCGCCAGCATCAGGGTCCCCAGCATGGGGCGCGCCGCCCGCCACCATCGTTCGACTATGCACAGAAAAATCATGACCGTTCGGGCCATTCTCATTTGCTGGCGGTTAAGCGAAACCGCGTTAGCAAGCTGACGGAGCCGCCCGCAGATGAGGCGGCCCCGTCGCCTGTCGCCCTAGTTGGTGAGAGCCTTAAGTTTCGGCTCTGTGCAGTTGCCGCACACCCACGGGAAGGTCCAGTCCGCGGTCAGCTTGGCGCTTTCCGGGATAAAGGGGCTCCACGCGTCGGCCTTGATCGGGCCCTTGGTCTGCCAGACGATGTCGAACTGGCCGTTCGCCTGGATTTCGCCGATCATCACCGGCTTCGACAGGTGGTGATTGACGTTCATCACCGATTCGAAGCCGCCCGGCGCCTTCACCTTCTGGCCGTACATCGCCTGGCGCACCGCGTCGACATTGGTCGTGCCGGCCTGCGCGACGGCCTGCGCCCACATCTTGAAGCCGATATAGGTGGCCTCCATCGGATCGTTGGTCACCCGCTTCGGATTCTTGATGTAGGTCTGCCATTGCTTGACGAACCCGGCATTGGTCGGGTTCTTCACCGACTGGAAGTAGTTCCACGCGGCGAGATGGCCGACGAGGTTCTTGGTGTCGATACAGGCCAGTTATTCCTCGCAGACCGAGAAGGCGACGCCCGGAATGTCGGACGTCTTGATCCCGGCATTGGCCAGTTCCTTGTAGAACGGCACGTTGGCGTCGCCGTT
>JACQAF010000047.1 GCA_016195145.1 Rhodospirillales bacterium | reverse complement strand
GATCAACCGCGCCTATATTCTCGACCTTACGCCGGCGCGCAGCCTGCTGCGCCATCGTGCCGAGGCCGGGTTCCGCCCCTTTCTTGTCGATTGGGACAGGCCGGGCCCGACCGAGCGCAGCTTCGGTTTCGATGATTACATTCTCGGCCGGCTCGGCCGTGCGCTCGATCGCGTGCGCGTCCTCGCCGGCGGCAGGCCGGCCGTGGTTGGTTATTGCATGGGCGGGTTGCTGGCCCTGGCGTTGGCGGCGGCGCGAACCGCTGAGGTGAGCGGCCTCGCCCTGTTGGCGACGCCGTGGGATTTTCATGCCGATCGGCCGGGCGTGGCGCGGGCGATGGGTTATGCGGTTGCGCCATGGCTGCCGTTGGTCGAGATGCTCGGCGAGATGCCGCTCGATCTGCTGCAATCGCTGTTTTTCGGGCTCGACCCGTTTCTTGGCGCGCGTAAATTCCGCGCCTTCGCCGCGCTCGATCCGGCGAGCCCGCGGGCCGAGGAGTTCGTGGCGCTCGAAGACTGGCTCAATGACGGCGTGCCGCTGGCGGCAGCGGTCGCGCGGGAGAGTATTTTCGGTTGGTACGGCGAGAACACGCCGGGGCGCGGGGAATGGCGGGTCGGCGGCCGCGCCGTGCGGCCGGAAATGCTCGCCATGCCAAGCCTGGTCGTGGTGCCCGAACAGGACCGCATCGTTCCCCCGGCCTCGGCCGCGGCGCTGGCGCGGGCCATTCCCGGCGCCGAGACGCTCGCGCCGCCGCTCGGCCATATCGGCATGATGGTCGGCGGCCGCGCGACCGAGACCCTGTGGCGGCCGCTGGCCGCGTGGCTGGCGCGCCTACAGCCGGAAGGGGTGCCGTAAGCCGATTTCATGCTATGGTGAACGACCCATTTGTCCCCCGAGATTAGGCCCCGAGATCGGGCCTTGAAATTAGGGAGGTATCCGATGACCGAAGTCGTGATCGCCGCTGCTGCCCGTACGCCGGTCGGCAGTTTCAATGGCGCTCTCAGCGGCGTGCCGGCGCATTATCTGGGCCAGGTCGCCATTGCCGAGGCGTTGAAGCGCGCCGGGGTCGAGCCCGGCGAGGTGAGCGAGGTCATCATGGGCCAGATCCTGTCGGCCGGCGAAGGGCAGAACCCGGCGCGTCAGGCGGCCATCGCCGCCGGCATCCCGGTCGAGCGCACAGCGTATGGCATCAATCAGCTTTGCGGCTCGGGGTTGCGGGCGGTGGCGCTCGGTTTCCAGGCGGTCCAGGTCGGCGACAGCGAGATCGTCGTCGCCGGCGGTCAGGAAAGCATGAGCCAGGCGCCGCACTGCATCCACCTGCGCGGCGGCGTCAAGATGGGCAACGCTGAGCTTGTCGACACCATGATCAAGGATGGGCTGTGGGATGCCTTTAACGGCTATCACATGGGTAACACTGCCGAAAACGTCGCCCAGCGCTGGCAGATCACGCGCGAGGAGCAGGACAAATTCGCCTTCGCCTCGCAGCAAAAGGCCGAAGTCGCGCAAAAATCCGGTCGTTTCAAGGATGAGATCGCGCCGGTCAAGATCGCGTCGCGCAAGGGCGACATCGTCGTCGACGCCGACGAATACCCCAAACACGGCACGACGCTCGAAACCCTGACCAAGCTTCGCGCCGCCTTCGACAAGAACGGCACGGTCACCGCCGGCAACGCCTCGGGCATCAATGATGGTGCGGCGGCGCTGGTTCTGATGACCGACAAGGAAGCGGCGAAGCGCGGTGTCAAGCCGCTGGCGCGCATCGTCTCGTGGGCGACCGTCGGCGTCGATCCGAAGATCATGGGTTCGGGCCCGATTCCGGCGTCGCGGGCGGCACTCAAGAAGGCCGGCTGGTCGATCGGCGATCTCGACCTGATCGAGGCCAACGAGGCCTTCGCCGCCCAGGCCTGCGCAGTCAACAAGGATCTCGGCTGGGATACGGGCAGGGTCAACGTCAATGGCGGGGCGATCGCCATCGGCCATCCGATCGGCGCGTCGGGGGCGCGGGTGCTGACCACGCTGCTTTACGAGATGCAGAAGCGCGGGGCGAAGAAGGGCCTGGCGACGCTGTGCATCGGCGGCGGCATGGGCATCGCCATGTGCGTCGAACGCGCCTAAGCGGCAATTCAGTCGGCAACGGACCAAGGCGACCACTGGTCAGCCGCATCCGATCTTGACCCAGGTCAAGGATGGATGCCGCCGGCCGAGATAGGATCGCCGTCTAAATCGCTAGAAACAGGAGGTGGATAATGGCTGGACGAGTGGCAGTGGTCACGGGCGGTACGCGCGGCATCGGCGCGGCGATCGCGATCGCACTTAAGAACGCCGGGTATCGCCCGGCGGTCACCTATCACGGCAATGACGAGGCGGCGCGCAAGTTCACCGCCGAGACCGGTATCAAGGCCTATAAGTTCGATGTCGCCGATTTCAAGCAATGCGAGGCGGGGGTGAAAAAAATCGCCGCCGATCTCGGGCCGGTCGACGTGCTGGTCAACAACGCCGGCATCACCCGCGATGCGACGCTCCACAAGATGAATTTCGAGCAGTGGAACGAGGTCATCCAGACCAATCTCACGTCGTGCTTCAATATGTGCCGCTGCGTCATCGATTCGATGCGCGAACGCAATTTCGGGCGCATCGTCAATATCGGCTCGATCAACGGCCAGGCCGGTCAGTACGGCCAGGTCAATTACGCCGCCGCCAAGTCGGGCATTCACGGTTTCACCAAGGCGCTGGCGCAAGAGGGCGCAGCCAAAGGGATCACGGTCAACGCCATCGCGCCCGGCTATATCGACACCGACATGGTGCGCGCCGTGCCGCCCAACGTGCTGGAGAAAATCGTCGCCCGCGTTCCGGTTGGTCGTCTCGGCAAGGCGGAAGAAATCGCCCGCGGCGTGGCGTTTCTGGTCGCCGACGACGCCGGGTTCATCACCGGCTCGACCTTGTCGATCAATGGCGGCCAGCACATGTACTGAGCCAGGCAAGGCTCGCCAGCCGCGAACGGCCTGTGTGCCGACCCGCCGGCACGATAAAATGTCGGATATGACGGACGCGTTGCCTTGACTGTATCTTCTGTCACCGCCGCTCGCGCGACCGCCATCGGCTTCGGGGCGGTTCTCCTGTGGTCGACGCTGGCGATCCTGACCACGGCCGCCGGCCCGGTGCCGCCGTTCCAAATGACGGCGATGGCGTTCGCGCTCGCCTTCGCGCTCGCCCTGGCCAAGTGGCTGGTGCGCGGCGAGAACATCGCCCGCCACCTTGTCTTGCCGGCGCGGGTCTGGGCGCTCGGCATCGCCGGCCTGTTCGGCTATCACGTCTCGTATTTCGCGGCGCTTGCCTGGGCGCCGCCGGTCGAGGCGAACCTGATCAATTATCTATGGCCGCTGCTGATCGTCGTCTTTTCCGGTCTGTTGCCGGGCGAACGGCTCGGCTGGTGGCATATCGCAGGCGCGCTCGCCGGGCTTGCCGGCTGTGTGCTGCTGATCGGAATCGACCACGAAAATCACCGACCGGTACTCAGGGCCGACATCATTGCCTTGGCGGTTGAGACTCGTCGGATCATGAGTACCAAAGAAGACATCCAAGAGCGTTGCATACGTGATGAGCGTTGGGTCGTAGACGACTTGAACAACTTCCGCATGGCCGGTGTTACGAAGGTGCAGATCGAAGTAGCTTGGCCGATCGGTGGTGCCGCCGGCATAGCCGG
>JACQAF010000022.1 GCA_016195145.1 Rhodospirillales bacterium | reverse complement strand
GCGCTCGGGTGTCGCCGATCTCGCCTTCGAGAACGATGTCGAGGCGTTGCTTCAGACCCGCCGCTTTGTCGATTTCCTGCCCGAATCGAATACGCGCAAGCCGCCGGTGCGCGCGACCGCCGACGGGTCCGACCGCACCGAAGCCTCGCTCGACACGCTGGTGCCCCCGAATCCCAACAAGCCGTACGACATGAAGGAGCTGATCCTCAAGGTCGTTGACGACGGGGATTTCTTCGAACTGTCCCCCGGCTTCGCCGGCAACATCGTCGTCGGCTTCGGGCGGATCGAGGGCTCGACCGTGGGTTTCGTCGCCAACCAGCCGATGGTGCTGGCCGGCTGTCTCGATATCGATTCGGCGATCAAGGGGGCACGCTTCGTGCGCTTCTGCGACTGCTTCAATATTCCCATCGTCACCTTCGTCGACGTGCCCGGCTTCCTGCCCGGCACGATGCAGGAATTCGGCGGCATCATCAAGCACGGGGCGAAGCTTCTTTTTGCCTATGCCGAGGCGACGGTGCCGAAGGTGACCGTGATCACCCGCAAGGCCTATGGCGGGGCCTATGATGTCATGGCATCCAAGCATCTGCGCGGCGACGTCAATTACGCTTGGCCGACGGCGGAAATTGCGGTGATGGGGCCCAAGGGGGCGGTGGAGATCATCTTCCGCGCCGATAGCGGCGATGCGAAAAAGATCGAGCAGCGGACCGAAGAATACCGCCGACGCTTCGCCAACCCGTTCGTTGCCGCCTCGCGCGGCTTTCTCGACGACGTGATCATGCCCTCGACCACGCGGCCGCGGCTCGCCCGCGCCCTCGCCATGCTGCGCGACAAGAAGCTCGCCAATCCGTGGAAGAAACACGCCAACATCCCGCTATGACGGAGCGCGCTGCCGAAATTGCCGATCGTCTGGCGCGCCGCCGTCGCCGGCTGCGCGGCTTCCGCGGCCACCTGATTGGTTATTTCGTGGTTATGGCGGTTTTGGTCGCGATCAATATGATCCTGACGCCGGAGAATCCCTGGTTCACCTGGCCGATGGTGGCGTGGGGTGCGCCGCTCGCCATTCACGCGGCCTATGCGATGGAACTGTTCGGCGGGACGAAATAGGCAGGCATGCGCATGTCGAATCGGACGAAGACGAAGAAGAGAAAACCTGCGGGTCAGCCGGCAGTGACCTCAACACGCGCGAAACTGCCCTTTGCCAAGATTCTTGTCGCCAATCGCGGCGAGATCGCCTGCCGGGTGATCCGCAGCTGCAAGCGCATGGGGATAAAGACAGTCGCGGTCTATTCCGATGCCGATGCCGATGCGCTGCATGTACGCGAGGCGGACGAGGCGGTTCGCATCGGCCCGTCGCCTTCGGCCGAAAGTTATCTCAGGATCGAGGCGATCGTCGGCGCGTGCAGGGAGACGGGGGCCGAGGCGGTCCATCCCGGTTACGGATTCCTTTCGGAAAATCCTGCTTTTGCCGGCGCGCTGGCCAAGGCCGGTATCGTCTTCATCGGTCCCGACATGCACGCCGTGGCGGCGATGGGCGACAAGATCGAGTCGAAAAAGCTCGCTCAGAAGGCGGGGGTGAACACGGTCCCCGGCCATCTCGCCCCGCTCAAGGATGCTGACGAGGCGGTAAATATCGCGCGCACGGTCGGCTATCCGGTGATGCTCAAGGCGTCGGCCGGCGGTGGCGGCAAGGGCATGCGCATCGCCCATAACGACGCCGAGGCGCGCGACGGTTTCCGCTCGGCGACCAACGAGGCGCGGTCGTCCTTCGGCGACGATCGCGTGTTCTGCGAGAAATTCATCGAGGAGCCGCGCCATATCGAGATCCAGGTGCTGGGCGACGGGCACGGCAACGTCATCCATCTCGGCGAGCGCGAATGCTCGATCCAGCGCCGGCACCAGAAAGTGATCGAGGAAGCGCCGTCGCCATTCATCGACGCCAAGACGCGCGAAAAAATGGGCGCGCAGGCGGTAACCCTCGCCAAGGCGGTCGACTACAAATCCGCCGGTACGGTCGAATTCATCGTCGATAAGCACCGCAATTTCTATTTTCTCGAAATGAACACGCGGCTTCAGGTCGAACATCCGGTGACCGAATGCGTGACCGGGCTCGATCTGGTCGAGTTGATGATCCGCGTCGCCGCCGGCGAGAAGCTGCCGCTCGCCCAGAAGGACGTGAAGCTCAAGGGCTGGGCGGTCGAGGCGCGGCTCTATGCCGAGGACCCGGCGCGCAATTTCCTGCCGTCGATCGGCCGGCTCACCTCGTATCGCCCGCCGGTCGAGATGGAGGGCGTACGCATCGACACCGGCGTCTACGAAGGCGGCGAGATCAGCATGTATTACGATCCGATGATCGCCAAGCTGATCGGCTTCGGGCCGACGCGCGAGGCGGCCATCGACCGGCTGGGCGCCGCGCTCGACGCTTATCACGTGCGCGGGGTCAATCATAACCTCTCCTTTCTCGCCGCGATCATGGCCCATCCGCGGTTTCGCGCCGGCAGGCTGTCGACCGGTTTCATTGCCGAAGAATTCCCCGAAGGCTTTCACGGCCGCACGGCCGACGCGCCGACGCGCCGCGTCCTCATCGTCGTGGCGGCCGTCGTCGCTCGCCGGCAGGCGGAGCGCGAGGCGTCGATCGAGGGCCAAGTACCCGGCCACGAGGTCAAGCTGCCTGCCGCGTTGATTGTCCGGCTGGACGGCGCGGATCATCCGGTCGCCCTTGCGCCGGAAGATGGCGGCTATCGCCTGACGCTCGACGGGGCCGATGTTGCGGTGGTCAGCGACTGGCTGCCTGGCCAGCGCCTGTTCCACGGCGCGGTCGGCGGCCGGCCGGTGGTTGTCCAAGTGGACCGCAACGGCGGGGGCTGGAAACTTGCCCATGCCGGGTGCCAGGCCAGCGTGCTGGCATTGCGTCCGCGCGTCGCGGCGCTGGCGGCGCTGATGCCGGTGAAACGGCCGCCCGATACCTCGAAATTCCTCCTCTCGCCGATGCCGGGGCTCCTCAAATCGCTCGCGGTGCGCGAAGGGCAGGACATCAAGGCCGGCGAGGAACTGGCCGTGGTCGAGGCGATGAAGATGGAAAACATCTTGCGCGCCGAACGCGACGGCACGGTGGCGAAGCTCCACGCCGCCCCCGGCGACAGCCTCGCCGTCGACCAGAAAATCGTCGAGTTTTCCTAACCGGAGAGCCGGCGATGCGCGCCCTGCCGCCGCCCGATCCCGCGCTGTGGCGTGCCCGTGCGGAATGGTTCTGGCGTGCCCATGACGCCAATGCCGGACCGCACGCCCTCGACCTCGCGCCGCAAGCGGCGACATTGCTGGGTGAGATGGAGGCGGTATTCTGCGCCGGGGCCTGGGCGGCGACGGTGGTTCTTGCTTGGACGCTGGTCGAGGGCGAGGCGCGGGCCGCCGAGCGGGCTGCGGCGCGGCGTGGCGAAGAGCCGTCCACCGCCCCGGATATCGACTGGCTGCGCGAGCGGCGTAACCGCCTTGCCCATGCCGGCGGAGACGAGCTGCCCGACGAGGCGGAACTGAAAGCCTGGGCCGAGGGCGCGGTGCGAGTGGCGTTCAAGGCCCTGTTCGCGGGGGCCTATCGATGAGCGAGACTATCGCCGTCCGGGTCACCATCGCCGGCCGGGTGCAGGGCGTATGGTTTCGCGGCTGGACGGTCGAGCAGGCGACGCGCCGGGGCTTGCGCGGCTGGGTGCGCAACCGCCGCGACGGC
>JACQAF010000054.1 GCA_016195145.1 Rhodospirillales bacterium | reverse complement strand
TTTTCCGCATCGCGGTTGCAGACGATGACGCGGTGACCGGCCTTGAGAAAACTTCGCGCTATGCGGAATCCCATGGCGCCGAGGCCTAGAATGGCGACGCGGTTCATTGCGCCGCCTGCCCCGTTCTGCCGGGCCGGAGGCCTTGCGAAACAGCCCGTTCGATGTCGGCGTCGGCCTGGCGCCGGCTTGCCGCCAGCGCCGACGGATCGAGCGTCGTGCCCTCGACGAAAATAAACGTCATGTCGGTGAAGCCGAGGAAACCGAGCAGCGCCTTGAGATAGGGGGTAAGGAAATTCATCGGGGCAAAATCGCCGCCGAAATAACCGGCGGCGCCGTAGGCCGTGATGACAGTAACGGGCTTGCCCTTGAGCAGCCCAGAAAAGCCCTTTTTCTCGTCGAATCCGAAGGTGCGGTTAATTCTGACGACGTGATCGATGTAAGCCTTGAGCGCCGACGGGATGGAAAAGTTATACATCGGCGCGGAAATCAGAATGGCGTCGGCGGCCATGAGTTCGGCGATCAGCGCGTCGGACAGAACAGTCGCCGCCTTCATCGTTTGGGTGTGTTGATCGGGCGGCGCATAAAACGCCGCTATCGTGGCTGCCTCGATATGGGGGATTTTGGTTCTTACCAGATCGCGCCGGACGATCTTGTCATCGGGATTCTTTCGCAGCCATTTATGCTCGAAAGAATCGGCGATCTCGCGCGTGTGCGAATCGTGCAGGCGCGAACTGGAATCGATTCTCAGAAGCTGTGCCATAGAACGCTCCTTGCTGACATGAATTTGGGTTGGCGCCGTTGTATATTGATGCAAATATCGAATAAATATGTTTTTGAACGAAACACTTATGCTTATTATGCATTAATGAATCTGTCGGCGCTTGGCGTGTTCATCGAAGCCGTCCGGCGGGGGAGCTTTACCGCCGTCGCACGGGATTACGACGTGTCGCCGTCCGCCATCTCGCGGACGATAGCGACGCTGGAGGACGAACTCGGCATCCGGCTATTCCAGCGGACGACGCGCCGCTTGTCGCTGACCGAGGCGGGGGTCGTCTATTTCGGGCAGGTCGAACCGCTCGTCGAGGAGATCAAGCGGGCGAATCTGGCGGCGGCTGATGTCAGCCAACGACCGAAGGGCGTCCTTCGCGTCACCTCGTCGGTGTCCTTCGGGCAGAAATGCATCGTTCCGCTGTTGCCGGATTTCGCCGCTGCTTATCCTGAGCTGACGGTCGATCTTCTGCTGACTGACTCGATCGTCGATCTGTTAACGGAGCGGATCGATATCGCCGTGCGGCTCGGCTCGCTGCCGGATTCGACGCTGATCGCGCATCGCCTTTTCCAAACCACGTATTCGGTATACGCGAGCCCGGAATATCTGGCGCGTCGCGGCTGGCCCAAGACCCCGGGCGAACTGAAAAGCCACAACTGCCTGCTTTTTCCTCTGCCGGGGTTCCGCTCGCGGTGGATATTCCGTGACGCCAATGGCGGCATCGTCGAAATTCCCGTCGAGGGACGCGTCGTCATTTCCAATGCGCTCGCACTTCATCAATGCGCACGAGCGGGCATGGGGGTTGCGTTGTTGCCGCACTGGATCGTCGGCGCAGACTTGCGGCGTAAGGTCCTGACGAATGTTTTTCCCCGCTTCGACGTGACGGCGACCGAATTCGACACCGCCGCCTGGCTGCTATACCCGTCGCGCGATTATCTTCCGATCAAGGTTCGCGCGTTTGCCGATTTCTTGAAACGACGGCTTCGGGGGGCGGCGCCGCCGCGCGGACAGAAACCGGGCTAGCGCGGCGCCCGCTCGTCGCGCCCGGCGATAGTTCCGTCAAGTTCGTGCCGGCTCGTTCGCCAGCTTATTCGGTCGTCTGCGGCTCGCCGGGCGGGGTTTCGGCGTCGGGCGCCGCATCCTCGGCGGTTTTCGCGGCGTCGCGGGCGGCATCGGCCGCCTTGGCGGCCTGGGCGGTGGCCAGCGCCTTGGTGGCGCGGCGCGCGGCGCGCTCGGCCTCTTTCTTCGCCCGTTCGGAGATGCGGTGCGCCTTGCCGATGGCTTCGTCGAGCTGATCCTGCGAGCACAGGCCGAGGGTCACCGGATTGGTCGGCTTGATGTTGGAGATGTCCCAGTGGGAGCGGTCGCGCACCTTCTGGATGGTCGCTTTGGTCGTGCCGACCAGCCGGCCGACTTGTGCGTCGGTCAGCTCGCCGTGGTGGCGCAGCAGCCAGGCAATCGCCGCCGGCCGGTCCTGGCGCTTGGAAACGGGCGTATAACGCGCGCCCTTGGAGCGGGCGACCGGCTGCGGCAGCGTGGTTTCGAGCAGCTTGAGGCGGGCCTTCTTGTCGGCTTCGCAACGCTTGATGTCGTCGGCCGATATCTGGCCGTTGGCCACCGGGTCGATGCCGACAATGCCGACCGCTACCTCGCCGTCGGCGATGCCCTGCACCTCGAGGGGGTGCATGCCGCATAAATCGGCAATCTGCTCGAAGGTCAGGGCGGTGTTCTCGACCAGCCAGACGGCGGTCGCCTTGGGCATCAGCGGTAGAGACATCGGTCCTCCAGAAACGGCCCCGCACTGCGCCTTATCGCGACGCAACACGGCATTCAAAAAGGGAATTCGAGCTTCTTATATAGGCCCGGCGCGGCGGGGTCAAAGGGACTTAAGGGGCGACCTCGAGCACGATTTTGTCGACATGGGTGTCGGCCTCCATCATCGCGTGCGCCTTGGCCGCCTCGGCCAGCTTGAAGGTCGCGTGGATCACCGGCCTGATCCGCCCGGCCTCGATCAGCGGCCAGATTTTTTCCTTTAATGCCCCGGCGATAACCCCCTTGTCGGCGACCGGGCGCGGGCGCAGGGTCGAGCCGGTCAGGGTCAGGCGCTTGCGCATCAGCGGATTAAGGTCGATCTCAACCTTGCTGCCCTTGAGGAAGGCGATCTGCACCAGCCGGCCATCGGGGCGCAGGATCGACAGGCTGCGATTCGTATAATCGCCGCCGACCATGTCGAGAACCACATCCACCCCGTCGCCGGTCTGTTCCTTGATCACGGCGACGAAATCTTCCTGCTTGTAGTTGATCGCGCGCTTGGCGCCGAGCTTGGCGCACGCCGCGCATTTTTCCGGCGTGCCGGCGGTGGTGTAAACTTCGGCCCCCATTGCCGCCGCCATCTGGATCGCCGTGGTGCCGATGCCGCTCGCTCCGCCATGGACAAGGAAGCGCTCGCCCGCCCGCAGGCGGCCACGATCGAAGACATTGCTCCACACGGTGAAAAACGTTTCGGGCAACGCCGCCGCCTCGATCATCGACAGGCCCTTGGGCACGGGCAGGCATTGCGGTGCGGGCACCGAGGCATATTCGGCGTAGCCGCCGCCGGCGACCAGCGCGCACACCTTGTCCCCGACCTTGGGCCAGGCGACGCCGGAGCCGACGGCGACGACCGTGCCGGCGATCTCCAGGCCCGGATAATCGGGCGCGCCGGGCGGCGGCGGGTAATGGCCGGCGCGCTGCAGCATGTCGGGGCGGTTGATGCCGGCCGCCGCGACCGCGATCAGCGCCTCGCCCTCGCCGGGGCGCGGGACCGGCCGGCAGCCGGGGACCAGCACCTCGGGCTTGCCGGGCTTGGAGATTTCGATGACGGTCATTTCGGCGGGTACGGTCGGCATGGCCACTCTCGTCCGATTATGCGGGGTAAAATCGGTTGCAGGTCTATCCGCCCCTCTTCAAACTTACAAGTCCGCAGACCTGACAAGTTCGCAGGCAGGGAGAACTCGGCCATGGACCTCGACGATCTGGAGCCGCGCAAGCAGAAACCGAAACCCAAGGATCTCGGGCCCTATTCGATCGAGGAGCTCAACGACCATATCGCGACGCTGGAGGCCGAGATCGCGCGCGCGCGCGCGGCCATCGCCGCCAAACAGGCGCACCGCAGCGGCGCGGACGTGTTCTTCAAGAAGAAATAGGCGGGGCGTTGCGTCGCCGCTTGCGGGTGACGAACATCAGCCAGCCGATCGGGCCGAGCAGCAGCACCAGCACCAGCCAGCCGACCCGCGGCCCCACCGGACAGCGCGAGCCCGTCGGCGGCCGGAACGGCCCGGCCGAAGGCGCTAGCAGCACGTAAAGCAGCGGCGCCACGTAAAACGCCAGTACGACAATCAGGGCGGTCATCCGGTCCATCGGCGCATTGTGGCCGACGCCCGCGCGCTTGTCCAAGCGCGCGTCCGGGCAGGGTTTTCAGAATATTAACCAATAAGCAAAGAGTTTTCGTTGTAATGCAAGGCTTGCCTGCATGTGTCCAGGCCGGGCCGCGGGCCCGCAGGAGGAAACGTGGCATTGGGTTCGCAAAAGATTGCTGAAATCGTCAAGGACCAGAAACCGGTCGTCTTGCCGGAATCGGCGCGCGTGCGCGAGGCCGCCGAAGTGATGGCCGAACGGCGCATCGGCGCGGTGATGGTGGTGAAGAACGATCGCCTGGTCGGCATTTTTACCGAACGCGACATGACTGTGCGCATCGTTTCCCGCGGCGTTAATCCCGACGTTACGACGCTCGGCGAGGCGATGACGGCGAAGCCCGATACGCTGACGTCCGAGGATTCGGTGCGCGCGGCGCTGCATATGATGGCGGAGAATGGCTATCGCCATCTACCGGTGGTCGACGGCGAGCGGCTGGCGGGGATCGTGTCGATCCGCGATCTGTACGCCACCGTCATGCGCCAGCTCGAAGATAATATCCTCGCCGTGGCCGATCGCGTGATGCGGGGCTAGGGCGCGGCAGCCATGAATATCCAGCGTCGAGGTAACGGCCATTCGAGCAAGTCGTCCACGGGACGAAACGGCGACGAGCGCAGCGATGACGCCGCCGCCGGTCGGCCGACGCGCGAGGTGGGGCAAACGCGAACGATCAATCTTGCCCTTCAGGGCGGCGGCGCGCACGGCGCCTTCACCTGGGGCGTACTCGACCGGTTGCTGGCCGACGAGCGGATCGTCATCGAGGGCATCAGCGGCACCAGCGCCGGGGCGATCAACGGCGCGATGGTCGCCTACGGCATGATGGAGGGCGGCCGGCAGGGGGCGCGCGAGCTGCTCGACCGGTTCTGGGCGCAGATCGGCGAGGCGGCGCGGTTCAGCCCGCTCCAGCCGAGCTGGATCGACCGGATGTTCGGCACCGGCAATCTCGATTTCTCGCCGGCCTATCTCGCCTTCGACATGATGTCGCGCCTGATGTCGCCCTATCAGTACAATCCGTTCGACCACAATCCGCTGCGCGACGTTCTCCACAATGTCATCGATTTCGACCGGCTGCATAAATGTCGCGAGGTGAAGCTCTACGCCAGCGCCACCAACATCCGCACCGGCAAGATCAAGGTCTTCGGACCCGAGGAAATCACCGCCGACGCGCTGCTTGCCTCGGCCTGCCTGCCGCTGCTGTTCCGCGCGGTCGAGATCGGCGGCGAGCATTATTGGGACGGCGGCTTCATGGGCAATCCGCCGATCTTTCCGCTGCTCTATAATTGCCAGGCGACCGACATGGTGCTGGTCGCGGTCAACCCGATCCGCACTGACCGGGTGCCGACGACGGCGCGCGAAATCCTCGACCGCATGAACGACATCAGCTTCAACTCGACCCTGATGCGCGAAATGCGGGCGGTGGCCTTCGTCAGCGAACTGGTCGGCGAACACCTGATGTCGCGGCCCGGACACCTGCGCAAGATCAATTTTCACATGATCCAGGCGGAGGAGGAGATGGGCCGGCTGGGCGCGTCGAGCAAATTCAACACCGATACGACCTTCCTCCTGTCCCTGCGCGATATCGGCCGGCGGACCGCCGATGCCTGGCTGGCGGCCAATTTCGACCTGGTCGGGGTGAAGACCTCGATCGACCTGCAGCATCTTTTCTTCTGATTTTCATTCTACCGGAGATTTTAAGAGTATTTTAACCTATCCGGATTAACGTCAACCCTGGCGGTTGATCCTGACACCCCCGTCGGATGCACCGCCACCGGGTCTGACCACCCGGTGTCATTGACGCCTCCCTGTTGAACTCGGGCCGCCCTCTGGGCGGCCCCTTTGTTTTCGGACCCCGGTTGCGGCGGAACAAGCGCCAGCCAGGAATCAGCCGGGCGCCGATCCCTGTTATGCTCCGGCCGGCGAAGGGGGGGATCATGGACGCGGTCTTTGCCGTTGCGGGCGTTCTCGGTGCGGTGCCGATCGGGGCGGCGAGCCCGGGGCCGAGCTTCATCGTCGTCGCGCGCACCGCAATCGCATTTTCCCGGCCTCACGGTCTGGCAGCAGCCCTCGGCATGGGGGTTGGCGGCGTTATTTACAGCGGCTTGGCGCTGCTCGGCCTGCATATCGTGCTGGCTCAGGCAGGGTGGCTGTATCTGGGCCTCAAGCTGTGCGGGGGATTTTATCTCATCTACCTCGCCATCGGGCTTTGGCGAAGCGCCGCCGATCCGATGGAGGCCACGGCGATCGCCGCGCATCATGCCGGCGGACTCGGCAAATCCTTTTCCTTCGCGCTCGCCACACAACTTGGCAATCCCAAAACCGCGATCGTTTATGCCGGTATTTTCGCAACCCTGTTGCCGACCGAACCGTCCGGATGGGTATTCGCCACGCTGCCGCCGCTGGTTTTCTCGGTCGAGGCCGGCTGGTATGCCGTCGTGGCGGTGGCGTTCTCCGCCAGTCGCCCGCGCGCCGCCTATCTTCGGTCGAAACGCTGGATCGACCGGAGCGCCGGTGTGGTTCTGGGCGCTCTCGGCTTGCGACTCATTGTCAATGCGCGACAATTGGGCTAGCGGCCAAACGTTACCCCCGCCGTAGAACCCCTTATCTTGACGCCGGCGGATGAGTCCCTGTATGAGTCGTGGGCAGACGCACCGAGTTGAACAGGGCTTTCGCGTCAATTAATAAAGGGGCCGCCATTGAGCGGCCCTTCCTTTTTGGGTTAAGGTCGGCCGCATCATTCCCAAGGTACGCGGACATGGCCGACCCAAAATTTCTTAAATTCGATACGCTTAGCCTGCATGCCGGGCAACAGCCGGACGCCCAGACCGGGGCCCGGGCCGTACCCATTTACCAGACGACATCCTTTGTTTTCACCGATGTCGACCACGCAGCGTCGCTGTTCAACCTCGAACGCGCCGGCCATATCTACAGCCGCATATCGAACCCGACCGTGGCGGTGCTCGAAGAACGGATCGCCGCCCTCGAAGGCGCCGTTGGGGCCATATGCACCGCCAGCGGCCAAGCGGCGCTGCATCTGGCCGTCGCCACCTTGATGGGCCAGGGCGGGCATATCGTCGCCTCAGGCGCGCTTTATGGCGGCTCGTACAACCTGTTCGCCCATACCCTGCCGCGCTTCGGCATTACGACGACCTTCGTCAACCCGCGCGATCCGGCCGCCTTCCGCCAGGCGATCCGGCCCGAAACCCGCCTCCTGTTCGGCGAGACACTCGGCAATCCGGGGCTCGAGGTAATGGATATCGAGGCGGTGGCCGAGGTCGCCCATGCCGCGGGCGTGCCGCTGATGATCGATTCGACCTTCACCACGCCCTATCTGCTGCGCCCATTTGAATGGGGGGCCGATCTGGTCATGCATTCGGCGACCAAATGGCTCGGCGGGCACGGCGCCGCGATCGGCGGCGTGCTGGTCGATAGCGGTAAATTCGATTGGGAGGCGTCGGGAAAATTTCCGACCGTGACCGAACCCTATGCTGGTTATCATGGCCTCGATTTCGCCGAAGAATTCGGGCCGCAGGCCTTCATCATGCGGGCGCGGGCGGAAGGCTTGCGCGATTTCGGGGCGTGCATGAGCCCGGCCAACGCCTTTTACATCATCCAGGGCGTCGAGACGCTGCCGCTGCGCATGGCGCGCCATGTCGACAATGCGCGCAAGATCGTCGCCTTCCTCGGCGCGGCGCAGGAAGCCGCCTGGGTCAATTATCCCGAGTTGCCGAGCCATCCCGACCGGGCTCTCGCCGAACGCATGATGCCGCAGGGTTGCGGCTCGATCGTCAGCTTCGGCGTCAAGGGCGGTCGGGCGGCGGGGCGGCGCTTCATCGAGGCGCTGCGCGTATTCTCGCATCTCGCCAATGTCGGCGATGCCAAATCGCTGGTCATCCATCCGGCGAGCACGACGCATCAGCAAATGGACGCCGAATCGCTGAAGGCCGCCGGGGTGGGCGAGGAAATGATCCGCCTGTCGATCGGGCTCGAGGATCCGGCGGACCTTATCGACGATCTGGGCCAGGCGTTGCGCGTCTCGCAAAAAAGCTAAGGGGCGGGGCTTGGAGCTCAAGATCGACGGCAAACGCGTTTTCGCCGCCACCGGCGGCCGGCCGTTCAAGGTTGAGCTGCCGAGCGTCGTGTTCGTCCACGGCGCGGGCATGGACCATACTGTGTGGACGTTGCAGACCCGCTGGTTCGCCCATCACGGGCGCAATGTGCTAGCAGTCGACTTGCCCGGCCACGGGCGCTCCGAGGGACCGGCGCTCACCTCGATCGAATCGCTTGCCGACTGGATCATCCGCTTTCTCGATGCGGGCGAGGTCAAGAAAGCGGCTTTGATCGGCCATTCGATGGGCGGGCTGATCGCGCTGGAGGCCGCGGCCCGCGCGCCGGCGCGGGTATGGGCGCTGGGGCTGCTCGGCGTTTCGGGGCGGATGGCCGTTCACCCCGATCTCCTCAAGGCGGCGACGACGAACGATCATGCGGCGATCGATCTCGTCGCGTCTTGGGGCTTCGGGCGGCGGGCGCATCTCGGCGGCGCGCGACCGCCCGGCATCTGGATGATGGGCTCGGGCGTGCGCCTGCTTGAACATGGATCTGCGGGTATGCTCGGCATCGATCTCGCGGCGTGCGACGCCTATGCCGGCGCGCCGGCGGCGGCGGCGAAGCTGAGCTGTCCGACCCTGGTGATCGTCGGCGAAAGCGATCGCATGACCTCGCTTGCCGCAGCGCAGGATCTGACCGGCAAGATCGCCGGCGCGCAGCTTGTCGCCGTCGCCGGCGCCGGTCACATGACGATGGTCGAGGCGCCCGACCGCACGCTCGACGCGCTGGCCGGAATCGTGTGATGGCGGCGGCCGATCCGCCGACGGAGACGCGCGCGCGCTATCGGCATTTTCTCGCCATCCCGACGCGCTGGATGGACAACGACATCTACGGCCACGTCAACAACGTGGTCTATTACAGCTATTTCGACACGGTGATTAACCGCTACCTGATCGACGCCGGCGGGCTCGATATCCAGAATGCAACGGTGATCGGCATCGCGGTCGAAACCATGTGCCGCTTTCGCCGCTCGCTCGCTTTCCCCGAGGATATCGAGGCGGGCCTGCGCGCCGGCCATCTCGGCAATTCGAGCGTGCGCTACGAGATCGGCCTGTTCGCCAAGAACGACGACGAGGCCGCCGCGACCGGGCATTTCGTCCATGTCTTCGTCGACCGCGCGAGCCAGAAGCCGGTGCCGATTCCCGGGCCCATCCGCGCGGCGCTGGAAAAGCTGAAACGCGCCTAGCCTAAGGCCCCGGCGACGGGGCGCGCGGCGGCTCGGACCCGTCGCCAAGGGGGCACGCGCCATCGCGCTCCCACGGGCAGCCGGCGATGGTCGCCGCGAAAAGCGGGATCAGGCCAAGCGCGCCGAACCATCGCCATTCCCCCTCAAGCACGAAAAACGGCACGAACAGCAGCGCGGCCAGAACGCGCAAGACGATATTGGCAGTGCGCGACAGGCGCATGGGCGTCGTCTCCGCCCGCCTAGTTCTTGCCGCGGGTGCTGATGCCGAACGGCCAATAGGCGGGGCACCAGCGGATGGCCGCGGTGAATAACGGCACGATGCCGATCAGGCCGAACCAGCGCGCCTGGCCGTCGAGGAAATAGACGAGCGATAGCAGTGCGAGGCCGAGGATGGCGCGCGCAATGCGATCGATGGTTCCCATATTGGCCGACATGGCGCACTCCTTCTGTGGGGTTGTACGTTCTTTCTCGCACCATCGCCGGTCCTGCGCCTTGATCTGGCGCAGTCGCTGGGGAAAAGGGCGGAAGAGACGGCGCCGCCGCCGGCGCCGTCTCCCCTTGTCGTGCGGCGGGGTTTAGGCCGCCTGGCTGTCGATTGCCTGCGGGCCGGCCGCCGGCTTGGTCTCGATCTTGATCGAGCGCGGCTGCATTGCTTCCGGCACTTCGCGGGCCAGATCGACATGCAGCAGGCCGTTGACCAGCTGCGCCCCGGCCACCTTGATGAAATCGGCAAGCTGGAAGCGCCGCTCGAAAGTCCGGCCGGCAATGCCGCGATAGAGATACTCGACGCTCTCGTTGGCGCCCTTCTGCTGGCCGGCGATCACCAGGAC
>JACQAF010000053.1 GCA_016195145.1 Rhodospirillales bacterium | reverse complement strand
GCTACTGTCCACCGGCCGCCTTGACGCCGACCCCAAGGGCGCGTCGGAAAGCCTCAAGCTCGTGCGCAAGCTGATCGTCGAGAACGAGATGCCGGCCTGTCGCGCCGTGCTGTTCGACCGCCTGAAGCGCGAACTCAATACCACCAAGCCGCTGAATCGTAACGATCCCGACTCCGAACGTGCCGCCCTCACTAAGCTCGAGATGTTGCTCAAGACAAATGACGGCAAGTTTATCGGCGATGACGAGGTCAAGGTGGCCTTCGCCCGACGTCAGGAAGAGTTGCGCAAGATGCTCCTGCGCAAGATGGGCGTCGGCATTTAGGCCTGCGCGCCCGGGGCGGGGCAGGCATACGGTCTATGCCCGCATGGGATCGAAATTCGGACGATTATAAGCGGTAAGCTTCTTACGCAGCTGTTCCGCCGAGAACGGCTTCAACAGGTATCCGTTCACGCCGAAATCCCGCGCCGCCTTGACCGAGTCGATATCGTTGCGGCCGGTCAGCATCAGAAACATCGTATCCGGGTCGGCGGTACGGACTTGCTGCAAGAGTTCGAGCCCCGACATGCGCGGCATGTTCCAGTCGCAGATGATGATGTTGACGCTCTCGCTGTATTCGCCGAGGAATTTCAGCGCATCGCGGCCATCCCTGGCGACGAAGACCTGGGATATGCCGAGATCGGTGAGCATCATCTTGAGGAGCCGAGTCACGGACGATTCGTCGTCCACCACCAGCACGCCCAGATCGGAAAAATTGCTAACCATATCAGTCGTTCCTTTGCGATATCTTTTCTAATCGAGCCTTCGGCGTTGCCATTCCTGCGCATTGCCGGCGCGTTACCGGATCGCGTTACCCTCGGTTGCGTCGCGACGTTCCAGGGTCTGACGCACCACCCCGCCAAGCACATCCGGCCTGAACGGTTTGTTCAACAGCGTTATGTCGTCTTGCAGCTTGGCGCGCAGATCGGTCAGCTCCGGCGCGTAACCGGTCATGAAGATGATCTTCAGGTCGGGTCGCGCCGCCGTCAGAGCCTTGGCGAGACGAAGGCCGTCGACTTCCGGCATGACGACGTCGGTCAGTAGGAGATCTATGCTCTCGCCGTGTTCCTCGAATATCTTTATCGCATGGGCGCCGTCGGACGCGGCGAGCACGGCATAGCCGAGGTCCTCAAGCGTTTGCTTGACGAAGCGACGCAGCTGCGGATCGTCCTCGGCCAGCAGGATGGTTTCGGAATCGCCCATCGGGCTTTCCGGCTCGTCACGGAAACTGGCATCGGCCGCCGGCTCCTGGTCGGTGGTCGGCATGTAGATCGAGAACGTGGTTCCCTTGCCGACTGCACTTTCGACATGGATCGCGCCGCCCGAATTCTTGACCATGCCATAGACCAGAGACAGGCCGAGGCCGGTGCCCTGGCCTGCCTTTTTGGTGGTGAAGAACGGTTCGAAAATATGCTGAAGGGTCGCCGGTTCGATGCCAATGCCGTCATCGCTCACATCGATGCGGGCATAAACCCCCGGCGGAAGTTCATCGCCATGGCTGGTGAAAAACGGCGCGTCGTATTGCGCCCGTTCGACGCCGATCCGGATCCGCCCGCCATCCGGCAACGCGTGCCGTCCGTTGACGACGAGATTGACGATGCATTGCGACAGGCGCGTCGGGTCCGCCTCGATGCATGATTCGGCGTCGCCGATCGCCCACTCGAGATCGATCGACGCTTCGACCAGGGTCCGCAAAAGCTTCTCCATCCCGCGGATCGTTGGGCCGACTCGCAGGACGCGCGGCTCCAGCACCTGTTTATGGCTGAAAGTGAGCATTTGCCGTGTCAGGTCGGCGGCGCGCTTGGAGGATTCGAGCACCTCGGTCAGGCATTCCTTGACCCGGTCGGTGCGGTCGATCTTCTGCAGCGCCATGCGGGTGAAGCCCATCACCGAGGTCAGGATGTTGTTGAACTCGTGCGCGACGCCGCCCGCCAGCTGGCCAAGCGCCTCCATCTTCTGGCTCTGCCGCAGGCGTTCTTCAGTCGCCACGCGGTCGGTCACGTCGCGGGCAAAAATGCAGACATATTCCTTGCCGTCGAATTCGACGAAACTCGCCGAAATTTCGGCCGGGAACAGTTTGCCGGCGCTGGTTCGCAGCCGGGCCGGCCGGGTGAACGCAACACCGGCCTTGATCAGCTTCCAGTTGCGATCCCACTGCTCGGGCGTCAGCTCCGGCAGGATAACGAAGACCGAGAGCGCCAGCAGATCGCGCCGCGAATAATCCAGGACGCGGCACGCCGTTTCATTGACGTCGGTGAACCGGCCATCGGACAGGATCCAGAAGGCGCCGTCGCTGACCCGGTCGATCGAATGTTGGGTGAGCTGAAGCTGCCGTTCCGCCTTCTTCAGCTCGCTGACGTCCCGTATGACGTGAAGATAACCGAGCGTTTCGTCCTCGTGATCCTTGATCAACGAGCCGCGCGCATCGCCGATAAACGCCCCGCCATCCTGGCGGCGATAGCAGATCAATTCAGGTATGGGGCTCCCGACGGCCGACGAGTGCCGATCCGTATGCCGCAGAAATTCTTCGCCCGTGGCGTAGAGCGACCGCAATGGCATGCCGATGAGATTGTCAATCCCGTATCCGAAGGTCGCGCTCGCGCCGGCGTTGCAGGTGACTATTTTTCCGTCGGCGCCCGAGAGGATCAGCGCATCGGGAACGTAGCGGAAAATGGCTTCGAACAGGGTTTTCTGCCGCGCCAACGCCGCTTCCCATTGCTTCGACGTCGTGACGTCGGTGATCGTCGCCACCGTGCCGCCCCCTGGCAACGGGTTCCCCCGGATGCTGAGCGCGATGCTGTTGGGCAAGCTGCGCTGGATGTGGTGCGGCTGGTGCGATCGGGCGATGTCGCCAAATTTCTGGATGTACGCGGCCGGATGGCCGGGACCGTAATCCCCGCGCTCCGCCGTGTACCGGATGACCTCCATATAGGGCAAGAATTGTCAGATCGTGGTCGAAGACGACCAACCCCTGGGCCATATTGTCGATGATGGCATCCTGGAGTATCGCCCGGCGGGCGAGCTCTTCTTCGCGGCGGGTAAGGTCGGTGCTATCGAGATATGTCGAGATCGTGTAGCCATCGGCTGTCTTCGCTTCGTTAACCCAAACACAGCTGCCGTTGGCGAAATGATGGACGAATTTGCCGCGGGCTTGCCGATGCGCCGCCAGCCGTTCGCGTACCCAGCTGCCGGCATCCTGGGCGTGTTCGACGTTCTGGCCGCGGCTGGCGGCGATGCGAATCAACGCCTCGAATTCCACGCCGGGGACAAGCATATGCTCGATCATGGGAAAGAAATCGCGATATTTCCGGTTCCACAGGACTAGCCGATCCTGATCATCGAACAACGCAAAACCTTCCTGCAGGTTATCGAGCGCCTGCCTGAGATGCGTCGTAATATCTTTTTTCTGCACCCCCGGCGTATCCGTCGCCGTCAATGCGCCGGATCGTTTTGCGCTGTCGGCTGCATCCGCCGCGGGCACTGCAGGGTGTTGACCGGAAACAGAGTTCATCGGGTTATATCGCTGGTTTTGCAAGAGTTATTCGACTTCTCGAATGACCGGCGACCGTAACATTTACACAGTAAAACCACAGTTAAAACACAGGCAAGGCTTCTCTATCTCCATGTTGGTAATTTAACATGCAAAATATAAATATTTGACATATCATATTGTTATATATGTATAAAATTTATCTATTGGACGCAAATGCCCTTTCTTATACGCGTAAAAATTGCGGCGTATGTCATCGGTGATATGCAACTTTAAATATATTTACTTAGTAAAAAACCAGAATTTTACTGTGTATGTTTGGATAATATTCTTTCGAATACGAAATAAAGTAAAATAATCAAGTGAAATTTATATTTTTGCTCCTAATATCTCTCTTGCCAATATCCGTTGGGCTGGCCCAAAAATGCCAGCACCGGTAGAATGACAGGTTTGATTATCCCTCAATTATTGCAACCCGGCGACCAGATACGCCACGCGTCTTACCCGCAATGATAACGCTACATGGACTTAGCTGCGCCAGCACGTATCGATCCAATGGCGCCAAGCAGCTAGGAGCGCGATCTTGGGGACGACCGCGAAACCCAGACGATGAGCGGAGGACAAATGAACATCGTTGCAGTTAAGCAGTACGAGCCTTCCACAGCGAACTCACCCGCCGAAAACCTTTATTACGCTACCCACCCATTGCACCGGATCGTCGGCAATCTCCTCGCGTGCAGTGATCTGAGCTCGTTTCTTACGCAGGACCAGGCGTTTTTCGGCACATTCATGGAGCGCTTGCGGGCGACAATCCGCCAGGCGTTCCAGGACGGAGACCCGGATGCGCTGTTTCAGAGCCACAAGACCCTGTATCTGCTCTACGAACAGAACCTCGCCCGGCCCGGAGACCATGGCGGCGACAACCAGTTTCACCCGTTCCTGATCCGCGTGCGGAACGAGATCGAGGCGGCGTGGGAGGCGTGCGAGCTTAGCCGGTACCGGCTGCGATCCGCCGAGGTTCCGGCCGATGACGGCGATTTCCTGGCGTTTTTCGAAAACCGGCGGCGCAGCCACCGGATGAACGACCATCCGCTGTTCGAATTCCTGGAAAATCGGGCGACCGCTAGCCAATTCGCCGCGTTCCTGTCGCACGACGCGGCGCTGATCGTCCGCTTCGCCGATTTCATCGCGCTGACCCTGATCGGCGTCGACGATGAAATCATCCGCGAGGTCGCCGGCAATTTCTGGGACGAAATGGGCGGCGGCAACATCAATAACCGCCATACGCGCCAGTTCCGCCGGTTGCTGGAATATGTCGGCATCGCGCTGCCGGCGGGCGAGCTTCGTCCCAGCCATTTCATCGACAATCTCGATGGCCGGGGTCTCGTCGGCTACAATCTTTATTTCCATCTGTCCCTGCATCGGCGCAACTACTTCAAATCCGTCGGCAGCATGACGGTCGCCGAGAGCATGGACCCCGTGCATTACGTTCGCATCGTGCGCGGCCTGAAACGCCTCGGCTTCACCGACGAAAAGGCGATTGCCTATTACGTCCAGCATGCCGAAGTCGATGTCGACCATGGCGAGGGGTGGGCGAAGAACGTCATGCTGCCCCTGTTGGGTCGCTATCCCGCCGCGCGCCACGATATGGTTCTTGGCGGCGACATGCGGCTCGACGCCACGGCCGATTATTACGACTTTCTGCTCGCGAAACTGACGCGGGACGTTCCGGCCGTCCGGCCGTCCGGATTGCTGGCGGCAATGGCCTGAGTCGATCGCCGCCGAGACGGCACCCCGGATCGAGCGCCGATGGCGCTCGATCCGCTTTGCCGGCGATCCGGGGATGCCAGGCCGGCGGGCGCCGAACGGCTCCTAAGCCCGTTTTTTCGTGCGCTGGCCGGTCTTGGCGAGATAGGGGGCCAGATACTGCCCCGTGTAGCTGCCCTTGGCCGCGGCGACGGTCTCGGGCGTGCCGGATGCCACGATCCGCCCGCCTTTGTCGCCGCCCTCAGGGCCGAGATCGACGATCCAGTCGGCGGTCTTGATCACTTCGAGATTGTGCTCGATCACCAGCACGGTGTTGCCGGCCTCGACCAGCGCGTGCAGCACCTCGAGCAGCTTCTTCACATCCTCGAAATGCAGGCCGGTGGTCGGCTCGTCGAGGATGTAGAGCGTCTTGCCGGTGGCGCGGCGCGACAGCTCCTTGGCCAGCTTGACGCGCTGCGCCTCGCCGCCCGACAGCGTCGTCGCCTGCTGGCCGACATGGATGTAGCCGAGGCCGACGCGTTGCAGCGTCACCAACTTGTCGCGGATCGCCGGCACCGCCTTGAAGAACTCGGCCCCTTCGTCGACCGTCATCTCCAGCACGTCGGCGATCGACTTGTCCTTGAACTTGATCTCCAGCGTCTCGCGGTTGTAGCGCTTGCCGTGGCAGGCGTCGCACTGCACGTACACATCGGGCAGGAAGTGCATCTCGATCTTGATCACGCCGTCGCCCTGGCACGCCTCGCACCGCCCGCCCTTGACGTTGAACGAGAACCGCCCCGGCGCATAGCCGCGCGCCCGCGCCTCGGGCAGGCCGGTGAACCAGTCGCGGATCGGCGTGAAGGCGCCGGTATAGGTCGCCGGGTTGGAGCGCGGCGTGCGGCCGATCGGCGACTGGTCGATATCGACGATTTTGTCGAGATGCTCGACGCCGTCGATGCCGTCATGGTCGCCGGGATGCTCGCGCGCGCTCATCACCCGGCGCGCCACCGCCTTGTACAGCGTCTCGATGATCAGGGTCGACTTGCCGCCGCCCGATACGCCGGTGACGCAGGCGAAGACGCCGAGCGGGATCGACACGCTGACGTCCTTGAGGTTGTTCGCCCGCGCCCCGCGGACGGTCAGCTTCTGCCCGCGATGGCCGGGCCGGCGGGTCTTCGGCACGTCGATCTGCCGGAAGCCGGTGAGGTACTGCGCGGTTAGGCTGTCGGGATGGCGCATCACCTCGTCGGGCGTGCCGGCCGCGACCACCTTGCCGCCATGAACGCCGGCGCCCGGCCCCATATCGACGAGGTAATCGGCGGCGCGGATCGCTTCCTCGTCATGCTCGACGACCAGCACCGTGTTGCCGAGGTCGCGCAGGCGTTTGAGCGTTTCGAGCAAGCGCGCATTGTCGCGCTGATGCAGGCCGATCGACGGCTCGTCGAGCACGTAGAGAACCCCGGTCAGGCCCGAACCGATCTGCGAGGCGAGGCGGATCCGTTGGCTTTCGCCGCCCGATAGCGTCGCCGAGGCCCGCGACAGCGTGAGATATTCGAGCCCGACATTGACCAGGAAGCCGAGCCGTTCGTTGATCTCTTTCAGGATACGGCTGGCGATCTCGCGCTGTTTCGGGGCAAGGGTCTTGGTGAGGTCGCGAAACCAGGTCGCCGCCTGATCGATCGACATCTCGGCCACCTGGCTGGCATGCAGGCCGCCGATCTTGACCGCCAGCGCCTCGGGCTTGAGGCGATAGCCGTTGCACGCCTCGCATGGCCGCGCCGACTGAAAGCGCGCCAGCTCCTCGCGCGTCCACGCGCTGTCGGTCTCGCGCCAGCGCCGTTCGAGATTGGGAATGACGCCCTCGAACGGCTTGTTGGTCTTGTAGTTCCGCACGCCGTCGGAATAGCTCATCGTGACCGGCGTGTCGCCCGACCCGAAGAGGATGGCCTGCTGCACCTCTTTCTTGAGGCCCTTGAACGGCGTGCCGGTCGAAAACTTGTAATGGCGGGCGAGGCTGTCGAGCGTCTGGTCGTAATATTGCGACGGCGACGCCGCCCACGGCGCGATCGCGCCCTCGCGCAGGCTGAGCCGCGGGTCGGGGGCAACCAGTTCGGGATCGAAATACATCTTCACGCCGAGGCCGTCGCAAGAGGGACAGGCGCCATAGGGGTTGTTGAACGAGAACAGCCGCGGCTCGATCTCGTCGATGGTGAAGCCCGAAACCGGGCAGGCGAAGCGGGCGGAGAAGGTCGTGCGTTCGCCGCTGTCGGCGTTTTCGGCGAACAGCAAGCCGTCGGCGAGGGCCAGCGCTGTCTCGATCGAATCGGCGAGCCGGTTGCCGAGATCGGGGCGCACGACGACGCGGTCCACCACCACCTCGATATCGTGCTTGAGCTTCTTGTTGAGCGCCGGCACGGCGTCGATTTCGTGCAGCTTGTCGTCGACCTTGACGCGCTGGAAGCCGCGTTTCTGAAGGTCC
The DNA here is from genome assembly GCA_016195145.1 of Rhodospirillales bacterium. Taxonomy (GTDB): domain Bacteria; phylum Pseudomonadota; class Alphaproteobacteria; order CACIAM-22H2; family CACIAM-22H2; genus JACQAF01. The sequence goes on along the minus strand of JACQAF010000053.1, from coordinate 1,661 downwards.
TGCAGTTCCTTGCGGTATTCGCCCTTGCGCCCGCGCACGATGGGTGCGAGCAGATAAAGCCGCGTGCCATCCTTCATCGCCAGGATGCGGTCGACCATCTGGGTGACGGTCTGCGCCTCGATCGGCAGGCCCGTGGCCGGCGAGTAGGGGACCCCGATCCGCGCATAGAGCAGGCGCAAATAATCGTAGATCTCGGTTACCGTGCCGACGGTCGAGCGCGGGTTCTTGGATGTGGTCTTCTGCTCGATCGAGATTGCCGGCGACAGGCCGTCGATCGAATCGACGTCCGGCTTCTGCATCAGTTCGAGGAACTGCCGGGCATAGGCCGACAGGCTCTCGACATAGCGGCGCTGGCCCTCGGCATAGATGGTGTCGAAGGCGAGCGACGACTTGCCCGAGCCCGATAGGCCGGTCAGCACGACCAGGCTGTCGCGCGGGACGTCGACGTCGATGTTCTTGAGGTTATGCTCGCGGGCGCCGCGAACGCTGATTTTGGGGCCGCTGATCCTGGACTGCATCGGTAAAAGTCATAAAAAGTGAACGCGGCAGCGCGATGCGGCCGACCCTTCAATATAGGCCGCCAGAGCCGCGAATGCGACCCCCGGCCGGCTGGCCGCACCCGCCCTCCTGACAGCCCTCCTGCCACGCCTCCCCGGTCCGGCCGCAAAGCGGTTGGAGGGGCAGGGGAAGCCGTGTAAAGTCCCGGCCGAATGTAAAGGGAGAAACGGATATGGCGGGGAGCGTTAACAAGGTCATCCTGATCGGCAATCTCGGGCGCGATCCCGAGGTGCGGACGATGCAGAATGGCGGCAAGGTGGTGAACCTGTCGCTCGCCACGTCGGAATCGTGGAAAGACAAGAATTCGGGCGAACGGCAGGAAAAGACCGAGTGGCACCGCGTCGTTATCTTCAACGAGCGTCTGGCCGACGTCGCCGAGCGCTACCTCAAGAAGGGCGCCAAGATCTATGTCGAGGGCCAGCTTCAGACCCGCAAATGGACCGACCAGTCGGGGCAGGAGAAATACTCGACCGAGGTCGTTCTTCAGCGTTTTCGCGGCGAACTGACCATGCTCGATTCGCGCGGCGGCGGCGGCGCGAGCAGCGGCGCCGACGATTTCGACCAGGGCAGCAGCGCGCCCTCAGGCAGCGGCAGCGCCCCGGCCCGCAGCCGCTCAAGCGGCCCGCTCGACGACGACATTCCGTTCTAGAGGGCGGTTCGGGCGGGGTCCCGAATCCGGTTTTCCAGGCGACAAATCCCGCCTGCCGCCAACCCGTGGCGCGGGATTGCGCCATGGTTTTATTCGGGCCTTTCGACAAGGCTTTCGCGTTATACGAGAATGTCTCTTATAAGCCTTTTAAATCAAATTGTTGCGCGGTCATCTTGAGTGTCGTGCGAGGCGCGTTTTCGGATGCCCGGATGCCTCCCAAGCGCGTTGTTCGCAACTGCGATAACTGCTAGATTTCAGGCCGGTTAACGCTCCCTTCCAGCGGCCTTCGCGGCCCCGGTCCAACCACGGCATACCTTGACTCAAATCACCTCGCCCCAGCCTTTCAATATTTCGCCGGTCACCATCGAAGAGGAGATGAAACGCTCCTACCTCGATTACGCGATGAGCGTGATCGTGGCGCGGGCGCTGCCCGACGTTCGCGACGGCCTGAAGC
>JACQAF010000002.1 GCA_016195145.1 Rhodospirillales bacterium | reverse complement strand
GTTTTCGACCTGATGTACTGGCCGCTGCTGCAGATGGTCATCTGGGGGTTCATCACCACCTTCCTGCTTGAGCATTCGGAATGGATGGTGCGGGCCGGCGGCCTGCTGATTGGCGCGGTTCTCCTGTGGGACGTGCTGGTGCGCGGCCAGTTCGGCATGACCCTGTCATTGCTCGAGGAGATGTGGTCGCGCAATCTCGCCAATCTCTTCGTCAGCCCCCTGCGCCCGGTCGAGTTCGCCGCATCGCTGATGGGCATGTCGGTCATTCGCTCGCTGATCGGCGTGGTGCCGGCCGCACTGCTCGCCATCCCGCTCTTCGCCTATTCGATATTCGAGATCGGCCTGCCGCTGATCGCCTTCTGGGCCATTCTGGTGATGTTCGCCTGGGCGGTTGGGCTGGTCATCTCGGCCCTGCTGATCCGTTTCGGTCTCGCCGCCGAAAGCTATGCCTGGGCCTCGATCTTCCTGCTCGCCCCGATAAGCGGCGTCTATTACCCGATCGAAACCTTGCCGCCGTGGCTGCAACCGATGTCCTGGGCGCTGCCGTCGACTCATGTGTTCGAGGGCATGCGGGCCCTGGTCATCGATCACCGGCTGCGCCCCGAACTTTTACTCTCTGGCTTCGCGCTCAATCTCGTCTATATCGGCGCGGCAATGGGCATATTCCTGTGGGCGTTCGAGCGGGCGCGCGAGCGCGGCCAGCTTCTCGCCAGCGGCGAGTAGCCTATTTCTCCTTGCCGCTGACCCCGGCCTCGGCGAAGGTCGCCATGCCGGTATGGCAGGCGAGGGCGGCGCGCAGCAGGCCGATGGCGAGCGTCGCCCCCGATGCCTCGCCGAGCCGCATGCCGAAATCGAACAGCGCCGTCTTGCCGAGACGCGCGAGCAGCCGGCGATGGCCCGGCTCCGCCGATACATGCGCGACGATGCAGTGGTCGAGGGCGCGTGGATCGAGCGCCTGCAGCACCGCCGCCGCGGCCGTGCAGGCGAAGCCGTCGAGCACCACCGGCGTGCGGGCAAGCCGCGCCGCCATCACCGCGCCGGCGATCGCCGCCAGCTCGTACCCGCCGAGCCGGCGCAGCGTCTCCAGCGGGTCGGCGCAAGCGCTCTTGTGCACGGCCACGCCCTCGGCGACCACGGCCGCCTTGCGGGCGAGAGCGGCGCCGGCGACGCCGGTACCGGGCCCGGTCCATTCCGCCGCTTCGCCGCCGAACAGGGCGAGACAGATCGCCGCCGCCGCCGTGGTGTTGGCGATGCCCATCTCGCCCAGCGCCAGCACGTCGATCCCCGGCTCGACCGCCATCATGCCGTAGGCCATGGCGCGGGCGCATTCTTCCTCGCTCATCGCCGGGGCGCGGGTGAAATCCGCCGTCGGCCGGTCGAGGGCCATTTCGTAGACCCGCAAATCGGCGTCGACCGTCTTGCACAGCTGGTTCACCGCCGCGCCGCCGCGGAGGAAATTCTGTACCATTTGCGCCGTCACCTCGGCCGGATAGGCCGACACCCCGCGCGCGGCGACGCCGTGATTGCCGGCGAAGACGCAGGTTCGCGGCCGGTCGAGCTGCGGCGGATGCCGTCCTTGCCAGGTCGCGAGCCAGCCGGCCAGCTCCTCCAGCCGGCCGAGCGCGCCGGCGGGTTTGGTCAGCGTCGCCTCGCGCGTCGCGGCGCGCGTGCCGGATTCGAGATCGGGACCGGGCAGCTCGGCAAGCAGGGCGCGGATTTCGGCGAAGCTGGCAACCGGTTTTCGGGGCTGGTTCATGGCGCGACAGGACGATTATAGGGACTTCGAACCGCACGGGCCGATTGGCGGCGGCGCGCGACTGTCCTATAAGCACGAGAATATCGCCAGCGGAAAGATGTCACGCCATCATGCCCGACCCCGATCCCAACCCCGGAACCCAGCCGCGCCCGGCCCTCGTCGGCTGGCTGGCCGAGATCAGGATCGCAACGGCGTTCCTCACCCGATTCGGAATCCATCTCAAACCCGAAGAGGCCGAACGGCCGCTCGCCTCGGCCATACGCGCCTTTCCGCTGGTAGGCGTCGGGGTGGGCCTCGCCGGCGGGATCGCCTATGCGCTCGCCGATTTCGCCGGCATGGCATCGAGCGTGTCGGCGCTGCTCGCCATCGCCGCGATGGCGCTGGTCACCGGCGGGTTGCACGAGGACGGGCTTGCCGACACGGCCGACGGTCTCGGCGGCGGGGCCGATCCGGAGGCGCGGCTGGCGATCATGCGCGACAGCCGGATCGGCACCTTCGGCGTGCTGGCCCTGATTTTCTCCATATCGCTGCGCGTTTCCGCCCTGTCCTATGCCGGGTGGACGGGCGAGGCGGTGCTTGCCATCGTCGCCGCCGCCGCCGGTTCGCGCGCCTGCCTGCCGGCGGTGATGTATCTGGTGCCGCCGGCGCGGCGCGACGGCCTGTCCTGGGCGGCCGGCGCGCCCGACCAGCGCCGGGTGGTCGATGCGGGCCTGCTCGGCGTCATCATCGTCGTGCTATGCATCGGCGCGATCGGCGGCGTCGTGGCGATCCTCGCCGCCGCGATCGTCACCGCGTTGATCGCCTCGCACGCCCATCACCGCCTCGGCGGCCAGACCGGCGACGTGATCGGCGCGGTGCAACAGGGCGCCGAGATCGCCATCCTTCTCGCTTTTCTGGGAACCCCGACATGGTGACGACCCGCTGGTGGTGGATTCGCCACGCCCCCGTGATCTCTCCGCCCGGCCGGATATACGGCCAGCGCGACGTGCCGGCCGACACCTCGAACGCCGCCGCTTTCGCCGTCCTCGCCGCGCGCGTGCCGCATGCCGCCGCGTGGTACGCGACCACCCTGCAACGGACGCAGAAAACCGCCGCCGCGATCCACGCCGCGATGGCCGAACGCGGCCTCGCCCCGCCGCCCGTCGCCATCGAGGCCGAGCTGATCGAGCAGAATTTCGGCGACTGGCAGGGGCGGACCTATGACGAGGTCGGCGCCTATGGCCATGGGAGCGAATCGGCGACCGGCCATAAATTCTGGCTCGCCCCGGCCCAGTCGACGCCGCCCGGCGGCGAAAGCTTCGTCGACGTGATGGCCCGCGTTTCGGCGGCGATCGGGCGGCTGACCCGCGCCCATGCCGGGCAGGACGTCGTCGCCGTCGCCCATGGCGGAACGATTCGCGCCGCCGTCGCCCATGCCCTCGATCTCCACCCCGAGGCAGCGCTGGCGCTCAGCGTCGACACGCTCTCCGTCACCCGCCTCGAGCACATTGACGGTCCCGGCGCCGGACATGGCTGGCGCACCGTAACCATCAATCTGCCGGCGCAGTAGCCCCGGCCGCCGGCCCGTGTTAGGTTCACGCCCGCGTTCGGACAGGGAAGTCCGGTGACGCGGCCCCGACGATCCCTCGTCCGGGCCGCCATGCCGGCGCTGCCCCCGCAACTGTAAGGGCGAGACCTTCGACCGTTTTCGGCCACTGGCCCGCATATCCAACCGGATGGGCTGGGAAGGCCGGATCGGAGGTTGAAGACCCCGAGCCAGGAGACCTCCCGAACGCACGTCGCGGTTCCGTATTTAGGATTCGCGGCGCAACTACTCACGTCCTCGGAGGGAGGAACGGCGTCTTGGTTCGCATTCCTTCCGTCGCTGCGGCGACGGCCCCTGCTTCCGTTCCGCCCGCCGGCGTTCTGCCACGGCTGTCGCTCGTTCTCGGCGGTGCGCGCTCAGGCAAAAGCGTCTATGCCGAAACCCTGATCGAGGGTGCGCGCCCGGCCGGTGAATCGGCGATCTATCTCGCCACCGCCCAGGCGAACGACACCGAAATGGCCGCGCGCATCCGCGCCCACCGCGCGCGGCGCGGCGAAGACTGGGCGACGGTCGAGGAGCCGCTGGCGCTCGATCGCGCGCTCGCTCGCGAATCGCGCCCCGGTCGGCCGGTTCTGGTCGATTGCCTAACCTTGTGGCTCGCCAACCTGATGGCCGCCGCGCGCGACGTGCCGGCCGAATGCGACCGGTTGCTGGCGGCGCTCGCCGCGCTCCCTGGACCGGCGGTGCTGGTGTCGAACGAGGTCGGCCTCGGCATCGTGCCCGACAACCCGATGGCGCGCGAATTCCGCGACCATGCCGGCCGGCTGCATCAGCGTATCGCCGCCGCCGCCGACTTTGTCGTCTTTGTCGCCGCCGGCCTGCCGCTTTCCCTCAAATACCTGCCTTCGGAGTCCGCCCGATGAATCTGCGTCCTCGAATTCCCGCCAGCGTCATCACCGGCTTTCTCGGCGCCGGCAAGACCACCCTGCTGCGCCACCTGATCGCCGGAGCGCGCGGCCGGCGCATCGCCCTGGTGATCAACGAGTTCGGCGAGCTGGGCATGGACCGCGAATTGCTGCTCGGCTGCGACGACGCCGCCTGCGCCCCCGGCGACGTGGTCGAGCTCGCCAACGGCTGCATCTGCTGCACCGTGGCCGACGATTTCCTGCCCACCATCGAAAAGCTGATCGACCGGCCCGATCCGCCCGATCATATCGTCATCGAGACCTCGGGCCTCGCCCTGCCCAAGCCGCTGGTCCGCGCCTTCGCGTGGCCCGAGGTGAAATCGCGCGTCACCGTCGACGGCGTGATCGCCGTCATCGATGCGGCGGCGGTGGCCGCCGGCCGCTTCGCCGACGATCCGGCGGCCGTTCTCGCCCAGCGCGCGGCCGATCCGTCGCTC
>JACQAF010000001.1 GCA_016195145.1 Rhodospirillales bacterium | reverse complement strand
GGCGAGGTGAAATGCGCATAGCGGACGAGGGCGAGGCCGAAATGGCCCTTGTTGTCGGGGCTATAGACGGCGAGCGACTGGCTGCGCAGCACCATGTCGTTGACCAGATGGCGGAACGGCGTGTCGGTCGCCCATTCGAGAATGCGGTTGAACTGCGCCGGCTTGAGAACCTGCCCCTTGGCGAGGCGGTAGCCGAGGCCGTCAAGCACCTCGCGCAGGCTTTCGAGCTTTTCCGGCGACGGGTCTTCATGCACCCGGTACATGCAGGGCAGGCGACGATCTTCCAGGCTCTCGGCCGCGCAGACATTGGCGAGGATCATGAATTCCTCGATCAGCCGATGGCTGTCATAACGCGGCCGCGGCACGATTTTCTCGATCCGCCCGTCGGGGCCGAGAACCACCTTGCGTTCCTCAAGATCGAGATCAAGCGTGCCGCGTTGCCGGCGCGCCTTGGACAGCGCACGAAAGGCGGCGTAAAGCGGCTCGATGACCGGCTTCAGCAGCTCTTTCGGCGCGCCGTTCGGCTGGTCGTCGATGCCGTTCTGCGCCTGGTCGTAGGTCAGGCGCGCGGCCGAGCGGATCATTGCGCGGGTGAAGCGATGGCGGCGCTTGCGGCCGGCGGCATCGATCCAGATATGGACGGCGAGCGTCGGCCGGTCTTCGTCCGGCCGCAGCGAGCACAGATCGTTCGACAGCTTTTCCGGCAGCATGGGCACGACCCGGTCGGGAAAATAGACCGAATTGCCGCGCGCGCGCGCCGTACGGTCGAGCGCGCTCGCCGGCCGCACGTACCAGGCGACGTCGGCGATGGCGACGATCAGGTGGAAGCCGCCGGGGTTCTTGGGGTCGTCGTCGGGTTCGGCGAATACGGCGTCGTCGAAATCGCGGGCATCCTCGCCGTCGATGGTGACGAGCGGCACCTGGCGCAAATCCTCGCGCTGGCCCATCGGCGCGGGGCGGGCGCGGGTCGATTCGGCGAGTGCTGCGTCGTCGAACACGGTCGGGATGCCCTGGGCGTGGATGGCGATCAGGCTTGCGGCCTTGGGGCTCGCCATCGAGCCGAGCACCTCGATCACGCGTGCCCGCGGCAGACCGAGGCGGCGCGACGGCAGCGCCTCGGCGAGGACGAGCTGGCCGGGCTTCGCGCCGCCGTTATCGGAAAGCGCGACGGCGAACTCGGTCTTGATCTTGCGGTCGGTCGGTTGCAGACGGCCGCCCTCGGCGTCGGGCGCGTAGACGCCAAGCACGCGGTCGGGCGCGCCCTCGATCGCGCGCAGTATATGCGCCGTGTAGCGGCCATCGGGGGCGCGTTCGATGCGGGCCAATGCCCGCATGCCGATGCTAAGCGCCGCACCGGCGCGCCGCTCGGCATGCACACGCAACTCGGCTGGCGCGTCGGGGCCGGTCCAGTCGAGCGGCCGGGCGAGCGCTTCGCCTTCGTCGATATCGAGGCCGATGATCTCGATCATCGTGGTTTTGGGGATCGCATCGGGCGGCGCGAAGCGTCGGGTGCGCCCGCGGCCGCTCTCGTTGCGCTCGCGCACGACTTGGCCTTCGCGCTCGATATCCTTGAGCAGCCCCTTGAGGCCGATCTTGTCGGCCCCCTTGATGCCGAAGGCGCGCGCGATCTCGCGCTTGCCGACTTTGATCGGGCTGGTGCGGATGAACTCCAGCACCTCGTCCTTGGTCGGCAGGGCGGCGCGCTGTTTGGGCTTGGCCAAAGGGGTCGGGGCGCGGCCGCGGGTGGGCTTACGCCGCGTCATCTTCGGCGGGGGCCGGTTCGGCGGTTTTGCTCTTGGCTTTGACCTTACCCTTCGCCGCGGTCTTGCGCTTGACCTTGGGTGCGGCCGATTTTTCCGGCGTGGCCTCGGTGGCCGCCGGCTTGGCAGCGCGCTTTTTCTTGCCGCCCTTCTTGCCGTCGCCGCGGGCACGGCGCTCATCGATCAGCGCGATCGCCTCGTCAAGCGTCACTTCCTCGACCGCCTTGCCCTTGGGCAGGTTGGCGTAGGTCGAACCGTGCTTGACGAACGGGCCGTAACGGCCGACGCCGGCGCCGATCGGCTTGCCGTCCTCAGGATGCGGGCCCAGCTCGCGCAGCGGCGTCGCCGGCGCGCCGCGCCGCCCGCGTGTCGGCTGGGCGAGCAGGTCGACGGCGCGGTTGAGCCCGACGCTCAGCAGATCGGCGGTCGATTCGAGCGAGCGATATTTGTTGTCGTGCTTGATATAGGGCCCGAAACGGCCGAGGCCGGCATAGACCATGTGGCCGGTTTCGGGGTGGACGCCGATCTCGCGCGGCAGCGCGAGAAGCTTGAGCGCCGTATCGAGATCGACGGTCTGCGCCGACAGATCGCGCGGCAGCGACACGCGCTTGGGCTTGACGCCCTCGGCGGCCTCGCCGAGCTGCATGTAAAGCCCGAACGGTCCCTTGCGCAGGCTTACCGCTTCGCTCGAGGCGGGATCGTCGCGCTGGTAGGCGACCAGCACGTAAAAGCCGAAGGTCGAAAACTCCAGCGTGATAAACATCGTCAAGAGATCGTTGGCCGACGCCATCAAGAGCATGCCCAGCGCGGAGAACAGCACGAGGACGTAATATTCCCCCTGGAACAACGGGAACTTTCGGACATAGTCGGTGGAGATCGCGATGGTCAAGATGGT
>JACQAF010000033.1 GCA_016195145.1 Rhodospirillales bacterium | reverse complement strand
GCCAATCGCGAGGCGGTGACGCTCAATCTGTGGCCGTTCTTCGGCCAGATCAGCCTGCCGCTCTTCGCCGCGCTGTCCGGCGCGCTCTATATCGGCTTTATTCTCGGCGCGGCGGTCGCCTGGTGGGCGGGGCGGCGCACCCGCAGCACCGCCCGGCGCGAGGCGCGGCAAGCGGCGCAGCTGACGCGCGAGAATGCCGATCTGCGCGCCCGCATCGATACGCTGCCGCCGCGATCCGGCGGCGTCCTGCCGGCCCCGCCGGCGCCCTGACCGCCATCCAGATGCGGATTGTCAGCGCCAGCGAGGTCGAAAGCGGGCTCGAAATCGGCCCGCTCGTCGAGCAGCTCCGCGAGGCGTTTCGCGCCGGCTGCACCGTGCCCTTGCGCAACCATTACGCGGTGCCGACGCCGGGGGGCGGCGACGCCACGCTGTTGCTCATGCCCGCCTGGCACGACCGGCGCTATATCGGGGTCAAGATCGTCACCGTCTTTCCCGACAACGCCAAGGCTGACCTGCCATCGGTGATGGGCACCTATATCCTGCTGTCGGGCTTCACCGGCGAGCCGCTGGCCGTGATCGACGGCCGGATGCTGACCTTGAAGCGCACCGCCGCCGCCTCGGCCCTGGCGGCGAAATACCTCGCCCGCCCCGATGCCGGGCGGCTGCTGATGATCGGCACCGGGGCGCTCGCCCCGCATCTGATCCTCGCCCATGCCAGCGTCCGCCCGATCCACGAGCTGATCGTCTGGGGCCGCACGCCGGAAAAGGCCGAGCGGCTGGCCCGCAATTTCGACGGCCGGCGGCTGAAGGCCCGGGCGACCACCGATCTCGCGGCCGCCGTCGGCGCGGCCGATATCGTGTCGTGCGCCACGCTGTCGCGCGAGCCGCTGGTGCGCGGCGCATGGCTCAAACCCGGCCAGCATATCGACCTGGTCGGCGGCTTCACGCCGGAGATGCGCGAGGCCGATGACGAGGCGATCGACCGGTCGCGGGTCTATGTCGACACCTATGACGGCGCGCTCAAGGAAGCGGGCGATATCGTCCAGCCGCTGGCCCGCGGCGTGATTACCGAAAAGGCGATTGCCGGCGATCTCGCCGAGCTGGCGCAAGGGCGTTGTGCGGGCCGCAGTTTCTATAACCAGATCACGCTGTTCAAATCGGTCGGCACGGCGCTCGAAGACCTCGCCGCAGCGCAATTGCTATTCGAACAGATGCGCGGCGAACCGTTGCGGGCCGGACGATGAAGATCGCCGTCATCGGGGCCGGCGTCATGGGCCTGTCAGCGGCGTGGGCGCTGGCGCGCGCCGGACACGCAGTCACGGTATATGAACAGGGACCGGTACCGAACCCGCTCGGCTCCTCGGTCGATCGTCATCGCCTGATCCGCCACCCTTACGGCGCCGAGCGCGGCTATACCCGGATGATCGACCCGGCCTATGCCGCCTGGGAAACGCTGTGGACCGATCTCGGCGAATGTCTTTACGCGCCGACCGGCACGCTAGTCTTGCAGACCGATGGCGGGTCGTGGGCCGAGAACAGCGCCCGGGCGCTGGCGGACGAAGGCGTCGCCTTCCGCCGCCTCGAAACCGACGAGGTTGCCCGCCGCTTCCCCCTTATCGCCGAGACCGGCGTGCGCTATGCGCTGCATCTCGACACCGGCGGCGTGCTGTTCGCCGACCGCATCGTCGCCGCACTCGCGGCCCATCTCGCCCGGCGCGGCGTGGCGATTCATGCCGCGACGGCGGTGCGCGATATCGACCCAGCGCGGGCGCGGGCCCGCCTTGCCTCCGGTGCGACCATCGCCGCCGATCTGCTGATCGTCGCCGCCGGCCCGTGGACCAACCGCCTCGTGCCCAGCCTTGCCCGGCGCATGACGCCGTCGCGCCAGATCGTTGTCTATATCGAGCCGCCGGCCGATCTCGCCGCCGCCTGGGCCGCTCATCCGATGATTCTCGATATCGATCCCGATACCGGGTTTTATCTCGTCCCGCCGCGCGGCGACGCCGGGCTCAAGATCGGCAATCACGGCTTCACTCTCCAGGGCGACCCGGACCGCGAGCGGACCGCCACGCCGGTCGAAGCAGCCCGGTTTATGGAACTTGCCCGTCCCCGCCTGCGGGCGTTCGAGCGCTACCGGCGGGGTGAGGCCAAAATCTGTTTTTACGATGTCGAAGCGGACGAACGTTTCATCGTCGAGCCCGTCGATACGGCAGCTTGGGCGATGACGGGATTCTCCGGCCATGGCTTTAAGTTCGCCGCCCTGCTCGGTCTCGAGCTTGCCCGCGCCGTCGCCGGCAAGCGAGACCGGGTAGAATTTATCGCCTGGGCCGCCGGCCGGGTGTCGGCCTAAGATATTCTGCAATCATAATTTCTCGGACCACGGCGTATTCGACCTCACTGGATCGGGCGGCGATGAGTCGGCAACGTTAACGATTTATCGCACCGGAACAACGGCCATTTCCTGTTGAATCGCTGTTAAATCAGCGTTTGTGGGCATATCTGGACGGTGCTAGGCTATTTTGTTTCTTGTCCGAAATTAATAAAGCAACAGAGCGACGAACAGGCAATGGTGAACACTAGATGGGTGACACAATGCAGGCCGTTTGGGACGGCGCGACGATCCGCGCTACGGTGAAGTGGTTTAACATCGCCAAGGGATTTGGCTTCGTGACTCCGGCGGACGGATCGCCGGAGGCTTTCCTCCACCTCTCGGCACTCAAGCAGGCGGGCTATGAATCCGTCGGCGAGGGCGCGGATTTGCTGGTCGAGATCGGGCAGAGCCCGAAAGGCCGGCAGGTTTTGCGCGTTCTTGAGGTCGACAACAGCATCGCCCGTCCGGCCGCGCCGCGCATGCGCCCGGCCCCGGTGGGCGGCCCCCCGGTATCGCTGGAGGGCACCGAGAACGTGGACGGCGTCGTCAAATGGTTTAGCGGGATCAAGGGATACGGCTTCGTGTCGCCGAACAACGGCGGCAAGGACGTATTTCTTCACATCACCGTGTTACGCAATGCCGGGCTCAGCAGCCTCGTACCCGGCCAGGCGGTGCACATGAAGGTGGTGACGGCCCACAAGGGCCCCGAGGCGGTCGCGGTCGAGCCGACCGGTCCCGCGCCGGTCGACGCCGGCGGCGATATGCATTAACGCGCGGCCGGCGGGATCACGCCCGCCGGCTGCGCGCGATTGTCGCAGCAACCCGTCCGGCCGGCGCGGCCGGCGACGGGGTGTTTTGCCCTTTTGCCGCGCCCATCCTGCTTGCTTAACGCCCCATTTTCTTAGCGCAACGGCCGCGGCGGCGGAAAATCGCCGAGCGGCACGGTATGGGTGAGCACGCCCTGATCCGCCCGCCACAGATGAAGCTGATAGGCCGGCGGCTCCAGCACATAGGTCAGCGGCGCGCCCGCCCGCAGGTCGAGCGCGAACTGATGCGCCGTCGACGGGCAGGTCGACGCCACCGTACCGCCCCAACGCAGGGTTGTCGCGCGATGCAGATGCCCGGCGGCGACCCGTTCGACCTGCGGATGGCGCGCCACGATCGCGGCGAATTCGCGGGCGCCGTAAAAGGGATCGCCATCCAGTTTTTCGACCCCGCTGGCAAACGGCGGGTGATGGACGAAAATCATCGTCGGTCGTTCGGGCGCGGCCGACAGCGTGCGATCGAGCCAGGCCAGCCGGTCGGCGCAGAGCTTGCCGCGCGCCGCCCCGACGTCGAGACTATCGAGGCTAAGCAAGCGCAGCGGCCCATCCTCGAGCGCGTATTGCACGAACCCGCCGTCGCCGCGCAGATAGTTATGGTCGGGAAACGCCGCCCGCAGATTTTCCCGGTCATCGTGATTGCCGGCCAGCAGCCGCCACGGCATGACGAGCGGCGATAGCAGCTCGCGCAGGCGCGCGTATTCGTCGGGCGCGCCGGCATCGACCAGATCGCCGGTGACGATAACGATATCGGGACGCGGATCGAGCGCGTTGAGCGCCGCCACCGCCCTAGCGAGATAGGCGGCCGTATCGACCGCGCCGTAAATCAGCTTGCCGGGCGGGCGGATATGGCAATCGGTAATCTGGGCGACGAGCATGGTCGCCTTTATAGCAACCGTCGGTTACTCCGGCACGAGTATTTCGACGCGCGTCCGCCCATGGATGCGGGCATCGAACAGGCGCAGCAGCTCGTCGAACAGCGGCGACAGGATTTCGGCCATCCGCCATGGCGGATTAACCAGCACGATGCCGCAGCCGTTAAGCCGCTCGGCATCGTCGTCGTACCGGACCAGCAGCTCGGCGACAAGAATGCGCGGGATGCCGCTCGCCGCCAGCGCCGCGTGAAACGCCTTCACCGGGGCGCGATGCTTGATCGGATACCAGACCATGTATTGCCCGGTCGCCCAACGGCGATGGGCGTGGCCGAGCCCGCGCACGATGCGCGCGAATTCGTCCTTGGCCTCAAAGGGTGGGTCGATCAGCACCAGCCCGCGCCGCTCTGGCGGCGGCAGGAACGCTTTGAGGGCGACATAGCCGTCCGACTGATGGACCTTGACCCGCTTGTCGCCGGCGAAGGCGGCGGCAAGCGTCTGGGCGTCCCCGGGATGCAGCTCGACCAGCGCCAGCCGGTCGTCGGCGCGCATCAGGTCGAGAGCGAGGCGCGGGCTGCCCGGATACCAACGCGGCGCGGCCAGGCCGCTATTCATCACCCGAACGACGGCAAGATAAGGCGCCAGCGCCGCCGGCAGCGCCGGCGCGACCAGCAGGCGGGCAATGCCGTGGCGGAATTCGCCGGTCTTCTGCGCCTCGGGCGACAGCAGATCGTAACGGCCGAGCCCGGCATGCGTGTCGAGGACGCAGAACGGCGCGTCCTTTTCCTTCAGCCTCTCGATCAGCAGCGCCAGCACCGCATGCTTGACCGCATCGGTATAGCCGCCAGCATGATAGGCATGGCGATAATTCATGGGCGCATCACCGTCGTGGCGGAGGAATGGCGGCTGAGGCCGCCGCCGTCAAGCGTCGTGACGGCCGGCGGGGACGCCGGATATACTCGGCGATCTTCTATATACCGATAAATCGGCGCGCCCGAAGGGGAAAATCAATGCGACTTTGCCGTTACGACGATAACCGCCTCGGCCTTGTCCGCGGCGACACGGTGCACGATGTCACCGGCGCGCTCGATCTTCTGCCGGCTTGCCGCTGGCCGCTGCCGGCGGGCGACCTGCTGGTCGCCAATCTCGACAGGCTGCGGCCGGAGATCGAGCGCCGCGCGGCGGGCGCGCCGGGAAAGCCGGTCGGATCGGTCAAACTGCTATCGCCGGTCGCCAATCCAACCAAGATCATCGGCGCGCCGATCAATTACGACGATCATCTCGACGAAGCGAAAAAGGACCAGGGCATCGCCTATGGCCGCAAGCTGAAGCACATCAGCGAATTCGGCCTGTTCCTCAAGGCCAATACGACGCTGGTCGGCCCCGGCGAGGGAGTGGCGCTGCGCTTCCTCGACCGGCGCAACGACCACGAGGGCGAGCTTGCCGCGATCATCGGCAAGCCGGCCAACAACGTGCCGACCGCGCGCGCGCTCGATTATGTCGCCGGCTACGCCATTGGCCTCGACATGACCGTGCGCGGCCCCGAAGTGCCGAGCTTCCGCAAATCGGTCGACAGCTACAGCGTGCTCGGGCCGTGGCTGGTGACCGCCGACGAAATCGCCGATCCCAACGCGCTCGACCTCGAACTCAAGGTCAACGGCGAGACGCGCCAGAAATCGAACACCCGCTATCTCGTCTACAACGTTCAGCGCCTGATCGAATATGCATCGAGTTATTATACCCTGATGCCCGGCGACATCATCATGACCGGCACGCCGGCCGGGGTCGGTCCGGTCGCGCCCGGCGACACGATGACGGCGACGATCGAAGGCGTGGGCGAGATGGCGGTGAAGGTCCGCGCGGCGTAAATCGTGCGGCCGCAAACCGCAGATCAACTCTCAACCGAGATCGAAGACCAGGAATTCGGCCGGGCTGTCGGCGCGAAAGGCAAGATTTGTCTCGCCCACGATCGCCGCGCCGTCGCCTTCGGTCAGGGCGGTTCCGTTGACCCGCGCCGCGCCGCGCGCCATCTGCACCCAGGCGTGCCGGCCGGGCGCAAGATCGAGCGTCGCCTCGGCGTTAGGCGAGAGCCGCCCCGCATGGACGTTTACATCCTGATAGATCGTGACACCGTCTTTGTTACCGTCGTGCGAACCGACCAGCCTCAATCCGCTGCCAGCGGCATCCCACGCGACGGTTTTTTGCTCGTAACGCGGCTTAAGCCCCTCGCGCTCGGGCAGGATCCAGATCTGGAGCAGGCGCAAGGGATCGGTCTGGGACGGGTTGAATTCGCTGTGCCGGATGCCGGTGCCGGCGCTCATCACCTGGATGTCGCCCGGGCGGATGATCGAGCCCGAGCCGAGGCTGTCCTGATGCTCCACCGCCCCATCGAGCACATAGGTAAGGATTTCCATATCGCGATGGCCATGGGCCGGAAAGCCGCCCCCCGGCCCGACGTGGTCATCGTTGATCACCAGCAGCGTCCGGAACCCCATGTTGTTGAGGTCGAAGTAATTGGCGAAGGAAAAGCTGTGCCGGCTGTCGAGCCAGCCGGTGCGGGTAGCGCCGCGTTCGGCAGCGGGGCGAACGGCGATCATTAGCGAACGCTCCTGACGGAAAAGAATCCATCGTTTGCGCCGAGCGGCTGGAATCCGCCGACGCAAGCTGTCACACTGAGATGTTCCCTTTTCGCCATTTCCGCAAGTAGTTTCACCGCGAAAACCGGCTTACGTGACCCCGACCGCCCAACCCCTCTCCCGCCCCGCCCGATGGACCCCGGCTTTGCGCCCGACGCGTGCCGGTCTGTGGGCGGCGCTGGCCCTTGGCGTCGCCGGCGTCGTTGCCGCGCCGGTGCTGATCGTTTTCGCCAATGTCTTCCTGCCGTCGAACGGGGCATGGAGCCATCTCGCCGCGACCGTGTTGCCGGGTTATGTGACCAATACGCTTCTGCTGATGATCGGCGTCGCCGCCGGGGCGATCGTCATCGGCACGGGAACGGCGTGGCTGGTCACCATGTGCCGCTTTCCGGGCAGCCGCGTTTTCGAACTGGCGCTGCTCCTGCCGCTCGCCATGCCGGCCTACATCATGGCCTATGCCTATACCGACTTCCTGCAATTCGTCGGCCCGGTGCAGACCACCTTGCGCGAAATCACCGGCTGGGGACGGGGCGATTACTGGTTTCCCGACATCCAGTCGCTGGGCGGGGCGATCGCCATCCTGACGCTGGCGCTCTACCCCTATGTCTATCTGCTCGCCCGCACCGCCTTTCTCGAACAATCGGTCTGCGTTCTCGAGGTCAGCCGCACGCTCGGCCGCGGCCCGTGGGCCGGCTTCGCGCGGGTCGCGCTGCCGCTCGCCCGGCCGGCGATCGCCGCCGGCACGGCGCTAGTGCTGATGGAGGCGGTCGCCGATTTCGGCACGGTGCAGTATTTCGGCGTCGATACCTTCACCACCGGCATCTACCGGACCTGGTTCGGCATGGGCAACAAGGTCGCCGCGGCGCAGCTTGCCTCGGCCCTGATGGTGTTCGTGCTTGTCGCCCTTGCCCTCGAACGCTTGTCGCGCGGCGGTGCGCGCTATCATCACACCTCGCAGCGCTACCGGCCGATCGCGCCGGCGCGCCTGCACGGCGCGCCGGCCGTCTTCGCGTGGCTCGCCTGCCTCGCGCCGTTTCTGTGCGGCTTCGTCATCCCCGTTCTGATCTTCGTTGAAATGAGCCTCGATGGCGGCGATCCGTTCTTTGGCGCCCGGTTTCTCGGCTACGCCGGCAACAGCCTGACGCTCGCCGGCCTCGGCGCGGCGCTCACCGTGCTGGCGGCGCTCGTCCTCGCTTATGGGCTGCGCCTCGCGCCGTCGGCGGCGACCCGCATATCGGCCCGCGTCGCCTCGCTCGGCTACGCCATTCCGGGGTCGGTGATCGCCGTCGGCATGCTGATCCCGCTGGCCCGCATAGACAACACGGTCGACGCCTTCATGCGGGAGAGCTTCGGCGTGTCGACCGGATTGCTGCTGAGCGGCACGATCATGGCGCTGCTGTTCGCCTATCTCGTGCGCTTTCTCGCCATCGCGCTTAACGCGGTCGAATCCGGCCTCGGCCGGATCACGCCGGCAATGGACGAGGCGGCGCGCACGCTGGGCGCCGGGGCGGGCGCCGCCCTGCGCCGCGTCCATGCGCCGATGATGCGCGGCACGCTCCTTACCGCGGCGATCCTGGTTTTCGTCGATATCATGAAGGAACTGCCGGCGACGCTGATCATCCGGCCGTTCAATTTCGACACGCTGGCCATTCGCGTCTACCAGCTTGCCTCCGACGAGCGCCTTGCCCAGGCCTCGACCGGCGCGCTCGCCATCGTCGCCGCCGGGCTGCTGCCGGTCCTCATCCTCAGCGCGATGATCGCCCGCGCTCGCCCGGGGGCCAAATAAAGCGGGCGCGAGGCCCATTTCCGGAACCCCGCGCCCATCCCTTGCCCGGCCGGTGGGAGGGCCGGCCGCGCAGCGAAAACGCTATTTCCAGCCGGCGCGATCCATCAGCTTCAGCGCCGCTTCGTTATTCCGCCCGAACACGGCGGCATTGACCGTGTCCTCGCGGAATTCGCCCCAGCCGGCGAGGATCGGGCTCAGCCGCGCGCCCTTGACCGCCGGGTATTCGGCGTTGCCTTCGGCGAAGATCGCCTGCGCCTCGGGCGAGACAAAATATTCGAGCAGCTTGATCGCGTTGGCGCGGTTGGGCGCGTGGCGCGCCAGGCCGGCGCCGCTGATGTTGACATGCGCGCCGCGGCCGCTCTGGTCGGGGAACACCATGTCGATTTTTTCCACCGCCGCCTTGTCTTCGGGTTTGGCCGAACGGATGAGGTGGGCGAGGTAGTAGTGGTTGACGAGGGCGACATCGCCCTCGCCGGCCGCGACGGCGCGAATCTGGTCGGTGTCGCCGCCGCGCGGCGACCGGGCGAAATTGGCGACCAGCCCGCGCGCCCAGGATTCGGCGCCCGTCTCGCCAAGCGCGGCGATCAGCGCCCCGGTCAGCGACTGGTTGTAGATATGGGTGGAGGAACGGACCAGCACCCGCCCCTTCCACTTCGGATCGGCGAGATTCTCATAGCCCTTGATCTCTTCCGGCCGGACCTTCGCCTTGTTGTAGACGATGATCCGCACCCGCTTCGACAGGCCGAACCACTCGCCGTCGGGGGCGCGCAGATTGGCCGGCACGGCCGCCTCCAGCACCGGGGATTTGAGCGGCTGCAGGAGCCCCGCTGCCTGCGCCCGCCAGAGCCGCCCGGCATCGACGGCGACGAACACGTCGGCCGGCGAATTGACGCCCTCGGTGCGCATGCGCTCCATCAGCTTGTCGGCGTCGGCCTCGATGCGATTGACGCGGATGCCGGTTGCTTTGGTGAAATGGGCGTACAGCGCCTCGTCGGTGTCGTAATGACGGGCCGAATATACGTTTACTTCCTCGGCCGCCAGCGCCGGGCCGGCAAGCAGCGGCGCAAGTGACAATGCGAACGCCGCGCGCAGGAGCGCCCGGCGGGAAAGGCGGTTGGCAAGGTCGGTCACGGCGAAGGCTCCTTGGTGCAGAAAAATGATAATGATTTGCATTAGCAGAACCGGGCAGACGATACGGCACGCCGGACCCGAATGCAAGTAAGAATAATTATCAACTCCGGCCGCAAGCCCGACACCCTAAACTTGCGTGCTGGCAAGCAAGGGACCATGATTTGGATCAAGGCGATATGGTCCGGTTACCGGCAAATTGGATCGTCGATCGAAGCACGCCGTCGATCGATTTTGCACGCAGCCAACACGGAAAGGAGCCCCCGCATGAAGCCGTTATTTGCCGCCGCGCCGCGCGCGCTCACGCTGGCGACGCCGGTGTTCTTGTTGTTCTTTGCGGCCGCCTTTCCGACCGTCGCCCAGGCGCAGATGCCGGCGATGAACCCCTTCGCCGCCGCGCCAGGCGCGCCGGGCGCCATGATGGCCCCGTACGGAACGCGCGCTGGCGCCCTACCACATATCCTGCAGAGCACGCCGGGCCTGATGGACTCCATTGCCGGGCACCAGATGAATCTCGCCGCCCGGCCCGAAGGCGGCGAAGCGACAGAAGCGCCCGATGTCGACTCGCGCGACGAATCGTTCTGGGAACTGATCGCCGGGGCCTGCGCCGGCGGAGCCTTTATCGGCGCCTATGCCGCGATCACCGCCGCCAGCGCCGCCGCCCCGGCCGCCGTCGGCGCCGTCGCGGTCGCCGCAGCCCCGGTCAGCGCACCCGCCGCCATTACGGCGGTCGCCGGAGCCGCCGGTATCGGGTGCAGTTTCGGGGTCACCACCGCCATCGTCAGCCTGGGTGGGGTGGTCGCCCTGCGCCGGGCGACGGGCAGGGCGCGCTAAGCAAACCGGCGACCGGTCTTGCAAAACGGCGCGCCAGGCGAATGGCGTCCCCGACACGATTCGAACGTGCGACCTACGGTTTAGGAAACCGTTGCTCTATCCAGCTGAGCTACGGGGACGTCGGCGGGCGAACCCATCGTCGGCGCGGAAATCCGATTATACACCGTCCCGCACCCGAGACCTACGGACCGAACAGCTTCGTCACCGGGACCGAGTACCTGAGAACCAGCGATTCCTCGCCCGGATTGGTCTTGCCGAGCCCGGCGTTCGACAGATGATAGAGTTCGAGCCCGAGGCGCGAACGGTCGTCGAAGCGGAAGGCCGCCTCGATGCCGGAGCGGAATTCGACGGTGTAGCCGAGATCGAGACTGTTGCCGCGGCGATAAACGCCGGGGGCGAAGCTCGGCCGCAGCACCACGCGGTCGCCGAAGAACAGGTCGAGGCTGATGCCGGCATAGGCATTTAGCCCGCCATCGGCATTGGCCATGGCACCGACCATCGGCTGGAAAATCCACAGTTTGAGATCGGAGCGATAGTCGATGCCGAATTCGGCCGAGGGGTTTTTCTGGCGATTGGCGTCGAACTTGCCGCCGGAAATCGACAGGAAAGACGGGTCCTCCGCCTGGGCGCGCGCATCCGGCGCACCAAAGGCCAGCAGCGCGGCGGCGAGCGCCATTGTAACCGCAACTGCCCGCAGACCCCCGATTTGACGTATCGATTGCCGGATCAAGCGCCGCCCCCCAGGCCAATTGAGCCGCGCCAAGGTATCGCATACCGGCCCAGGCACGCAAGCCGGATCCCCGGCTATCCCCTTAAAGCCGTTTATATTTCTCCATCGCCGCGACCAGGGCCGAGCGGATGCCCGGCTCCATCGCCGAATGGCCGGCATCGGGGATAACGACATAATCGGCCGCAGGCCAGGCGCGGACCAGATCGTCGGCGCTCAGGATCGGGCACACCATGTCGTATCGCCCCTGGACAATGGTTGCCGGGATGCGCCGCAGCCGGTGGGCATTTTCAAGCAACGAATTCTCAGGCAGGAAGATGCGGTGGCGAAAATAATGCGCCTCGATCCGCGCCAGGCCGAGCGCC
This sequence comes from Rhodospirillales bacterium, assembly GCA_016195145.1. Classification (GTDB taxonomy): domain Bacteria; phylum Pseudomonadota; class Alphaproteobacteria; order CACIAM-22H2; family CACIAM-22H2; genus JACQAF01. The sequence goes on along the minus strand of JACQAF010000033.1, from coordinate 4,446 downwards.
ATGCGGTCCTCGGCAAAGGCGGTGATCGTCTCGGGGCTCGGCAGCAAGGTCGAACACGCGCCTTCATAGGTCGACCAGACGCGCGCCGCCGGCATATGGACCGCCGGGTTGGGGTCGGTCAGGCGGCGGTAGTAATTTTCGAGCAGATCGCCGCGTTCGTTTTCCGGCAGATAGCTGGCAAATTCGCGCCAGGCCTCGGGGAAAACATTCTTCAGGCCATAGAGGAACCAGTCGATTTCCGCCGGCCGGCACATGAAAATGCCGCGCAGGACAAGGGCGCGGCAGCGCTCCGGGTGGGTCTGGGCATAAGCAAGAGCCAGCGTCGAGCCCCATGAGCCGCCAAACACCAGCCAGCGGTCGATGCCGAGATGCCGGCGCAGCGTCTCCATATCGGCGATCAGATGCGGGGTCGTATTATCCGCAAGCTCGCCGTGCGGCACCGAACGCCCGGCGCCGCGCTGGTCGAAAATGACGATCCGGTAGAATACGGGGTCGAAAAAACGGCGATGGGCCGGCGTCGCCCCCGCCCCCGGCCCGCCATGAAGGAATACCACCGGCGTTCCGCGGGGATTGCCGCATTCTTCCCAATACATGCGATGCCGCCGGTCGAGTTCGAGCAGGCCCGAGTTGAGCGGCTCGATCGGCGGGTAAAGGTCGGTGCGGAAGGCAGAATCAGGGGCGGGCATGATGGAACCGAGGATCGCCGCACCGGCCGCCATTCGTCAACTGCCTTGGCGAACTCGCAGATAATATTGCCGGAATGAGAAACATCCCGACATACGTTATATAGAACGACCATGTTACGGATCATCCATACGGCCGGAGCCTCGCTCGCCCTCGTCCTTGCCATCCTGCCGATGGTAGCCTTCGCCGTGCCCTTACCGGCCGAGCTTACGGTCGAGGAACGGGCGACGGTTCGCCAGGCGTTCGATGGCGGCATCCTGCTGCTCGCCGACGGCCGGCAAGTGCGCCTCGCCGGCATCCAGACGCCGATTCCGGCCTCGCGCGTTCTACCGACCACGCCGTCGCCGCTGATCGAAGCGGCGCGCGGCGCCCTCGTCAACCTCACCGAGGGGCACGAAGTCGGGCTCGCCTATAGCGGGCTGCGCCGCGACCGCTACGGCCGGGTCGTCGCCCACGTCGTCGATTCGACCGGCAACTGGCTGCAGGCGGAATTGCTGGCCCGCGGCCTGGCGCGGGTCGTCACCACGATCGACGAACGCGCAGTCGCAACCGAAATGCTGGCCATCGAGCGCGGCGCGCGCCTCAAGCGCATCGGCCTGTGGGCAAACCCCAATTACCATGTGCTGAGCACCGCGGAACCGTCTTTGTTCGTCGAGACCTTCCAGATCGTCGAAGGGCCGGTGACGGGAATCGAAACGACGAATGGCTGGACCTTCATCCGCATGGGGCGGATCCCGCGCGGCATCACCCAGTGGAAACCCGGCCTGGTTCTGCTCATCGGCCCCGACGCCCGGCGGCTGTTCCAGACGGCCGGCATCGACCCGAACGAGTTCGACGGCCGGACATTGCGCGTGCGCGGCTGGATCGGCATGCGCGAGGTAGCCGAGGTCGAGCTTTACCGCCTTCATGTCGCCGGGCGAGGAGATGCGCGTCGGGCGCGAGGAGCACCCGAAGATCCTGCGCCAGTTCGGCGGCGCGTATGAAGACGAGCGCGTACGGCAATATGTCGACAGCATCGGCCAGCGCTTGGCGAACACCTCGGAGCTGCCCGACCTTAAATTTACTTTCACCGTGCTCAATAGCGACATCGTCAACGCCTTTGCCCTGCCCGGCGGCTATGTCTATATCACCCGCGGCCTGCTCGCCCTTGCTTCGTCCGAGGCCGAACTCGCCGGCGTGCTCGGCCACGAGATCGGCCACATCACCAGCCGCCACACCGCCGAGCGTTATTCCGCCGCCGTCGCTACTGGAATCGGGACGACCATTCTCGGCGTCGTCACCGGCAGCAGCATCGCCTCGCAACTCGGCCAGAACGTCGCCGGGCTGGCGCTGGCGAGCTATTCGCGCGGGCAGGAATCGGAAGCCGACCAGCTGGGCGTCGCCTATCTCGCTCGCACCGGCTACGACCCGCAGGCGGTGGCGGCGTTCCTCGCCAAGCTCGAGGCCGATAGCCGCCTGTCGGCCGAGATGGCCGGCAAGCCTGGCAGCGCCGATCAGTTCAACATCATGCAGACCCATCCGCGCACGGCCGAGCGCGTCGAGGGCGCCATTGTCGAGGCGCAGAAACGGGGCCTGCCCGTCGCCGCCCAGCCGCGCACGGGTCACGACGAATATCTCGCTGCGATCGACGGCCTTTATTTCGGCGGCGATCCCGAGAACGGCTTCGTGCGCAACCGGGTTTTCATCCACCCAGCCTTGCGCCTTCAGTTCGAGGCGCCGCCCGGCTTCCATATCTTCAACGGCGAACGCAGCGTCACAGCCATTGGTCCCAACACCGCCCGCATCCGCTTCGATAGCGACGCCCGCAACGGCGATTATCGCGGCGACATGGCGTCGTATCTGCAGAACGTCTGGGCGCGCGGCGCGCGCCTTTCCAGTCCCGAGGCGATCACCATCAATGGCCTCGAGGCGGCGACCGCGGGGACGCGCATAGAGGCCGAGGACGGGCCGAAGGATATCCGGCTGGTGGCGATCCGTTTCGACGGCAAGACAATCTACCGTTTTCTCTTCGCCACGCCGCCCAACCTCACGGCGGAATACAGCACGCCGTTCCGGCGGACGACCTATTCCTTCCGCCGCCTGTCCGACGCCGAAGCGGCGACGCTGAAGCCGCTGCGACTGCGCCTGGTCACGGTCGGCTCCGGCGACACGCCGCAAAGCCTCGCCCGCCGCATGGCGTTCGACGATCTTCAGCAGCGCCGCTTCGAGGTTCTCAATGGCATTAAGCCGGGCGATGCGCTGAAGCCCGGTGAAAAGGTGAAGATCGTCAGCGACCGCTGACAGCGTCCTTTCAGACTTCGAGCAGTTCGAGTGTCTCCCCTTCGGCCGACAAACAGACGGCGACGAGGGGGCCGCCGAAGCCGCAGCCGGCATCGAGCGTCAGGGCGAAGGGGGTGCGCGCCATCGTCCGCGGCTGGCCCGTCGACGCAGCGCGATCGAACCCCCGCACGACCAGCCCGAAACCTTCATAGGGGCTGTCCATGCGGGCGAAGCCGGCCGACCCCCACCACAGCGAATCGCTCTGCGCCGCCAGCGGCCGCGACGGGTCGAGCCCGGCATGGACGAACAGCATTTTGCCATTATCGGTAAACGCCGCCCGCTTGAGCGCGCTGAGCAGCGCTTGGTGACCCGGCCGCGCGGCCATCGCCTGGCGCAAGGCGCCGGCCCAGCGGGCCATCGACATCGCGCCGTCGCGCGCCGCGGCGAAACCCTTCTTCGGCTCGCCGCCATAGGCGACGATCGTTGCGCCCACCCCTTGCGCTACGATCCAGTCGAGCACTTCGCGCGGATTGACGGCGAAATGGAGCTGGAGAAGCTTCTGCCACATTTCTTCCTGGCCGCCGCGCAAATACACGACGTCCGAGGCGAACATGCGCGGCCGGGCGATGATTTCGCGCCGGAAGCGCAGGAGTTCGTCCACCGTCGCCGGGATTTCCGCCCCGACGCCGAGATAATTGCCGAGATAAACCAGCCGGTCGCCCGCGTCGAAGCGCGCGGCCAGCGCTTCATGCATGGCGCGCAAGCGCGCCGCGTCGCCGTGAATCGAGCCGACGGCCCACACCCGGGTCGCCCGGCGCAACACGGCGAATTTTTCAGTAACCGACATTGGGCGGAAAGGTACGCGAAGCCATCCCCGCCGCGCCATGCGTTTTTTAATCGTTGGCGACCGCATTCGGCCGCCATAACGAAAACCCCCTCGCCGTCGCCGGCGAGGGGGCTGTTTGTCGAAACCTATTATCCGACGCTTGCGTCAGGCTGCTTTGAGCATCGCCTCGAGGCGCTGGGTGGCGGTTTCCTCGGAAATCCGCTCCACGGCCGCGAACTCGCGCACCAGCCGGTCGAGCGCCGCCTGATACATCTGGCGCTCGCTGAACGACTGATCGGGCTGGCCGGCGTTGCGGTGCAGGTCGCGAACAACCTCGGCGATCGACTTGGGGTCGCCGGAGTTGATCTTGGCTTCGTATTCCTGCGCCCGGCGGCTCCACATCGTGCGTTTGATGCGCGAACGGCCCTTGAGCGTGGTCAGCGCGAACTGCATCTCCTTGCGGGTGCACAGCCGCCGCAGGCCCGACGATTTGGCCTTGGTGATCGGAACGCGCAGGGTCATCCGGTCCTTGTCGAACTGGATGACGAGAAGACGCAGTTTCTGTCCGGCGATCTCCTGGTTCTCGATGCCGATGATCTTGCCCACGCCGTGGGTCGGATACACCACGTGGTCGCCGGTGTTGAAGCCGGTCTCATTGGTTTCCCGCGTCGTCTTGC
>JACQAF010000032.1 GCA_016195145.1 Rhodospirillales bacterium | reverse complement strand
TCCTCCAGCCGCTTGAGCCGCGCCGACAGGGTATTGGGCGCGATGCCGTCGAGCGAGGTCAGCAGGTCCTGGTACCGGCACGACCCGAACAGCAAGTCGCGAATGATCAGCAGCGTCCACCGCTCGCCCAACACGTCGAGCGAGCGCGCCACTGGGCAGTTCTTGCCGAATTTCCGCGCCATATCCTCATAGTATAGCCGAATGGATCCGGATTCAGAAGTTACTTGTTTTTTTGTTGTTACTATATTAAATGATATTGCATGCTTTGCGCCTGGCTGCCGACAGCCCGGAACGCACCCGTCCATACGAACGGAGAGACAGAAATGACTCCCTATCCGCGCCGGAGATTCTTCCTTTTGCTGATCCTGTTGCCGCTGTGGGCGGGTCTTTCCCTTGCCGTTGCCGGCTGCGGCGGCGCGCTCAAGGCGCCACCGAGCGTTTTCCGGCCCGATCTCGAATATCTCAAGGCGCTCAACGCCGGCACGCGCCCACCCGATCCGCAGGCGATCGTGCTGTTGGCCAGCCAGTATCTCAACGCCAACCAGCCGGCCGAGGGCGCGGCGTTCTTCGCCAGCATCCTCGAACAACGCGGCGACAGCCTGCCGCCGCCGATAAAATCGATCTATCTCGCCAGCCTCGGCCTGCTCCGGGCCTCGCACGCCAACGACGTCCCGCTTCTGCAGCGCACCGCCTGGGTTAACGCGACGATCGACATGTTCGAGGAGGCGCGGCGGCTTTCCGGCGGCGAGATATTCGTCGTCCGCTGGATGACCGGCATCGTCTATGCCCGCCTGCCCGCCTCGTTCGGCAAAACCGACGCGGCGATCCGCGAGCTCGATTGGGCAATCGCCAACCAGGCCCGCGCGCCGCATGGCGGCTGGCTGCGCGAGGTCTATTTCCATCTCGCCCTGGCCCGCCGGCAGGCCGGCGACGAGCGCGCCGCCGGCGATGCGCTCGCCCGCAGCGGCTATACGAGTTTCGACAAGCCGGAGTTCTTGACCACCGCCTACGCGGTTTCGGCGACCGACGGCTTCACCTTCCATGCCCGCCGCCTTACCGAGATCGTGCCGGGCAAGGTTTTCGTCCTCACCGGTTTCGACTTCACCGAGCTTTATTTCATCGTCTCCGACGACGGCAAGGAGATGATGGCCGTCGATACCGGCACCCGCCCCGATTCGGCGCGCGCCGCTTACGAGCATTTCCGCCAGGAAAAGCCCGGCTTGCCGCCGCTTACTGCCGTGTTCATCACCCATTCGCACTGGGATCATATCGGCGGACACCGCTTCTATCGCGAAATCGCGCCGGGGGCGAAATTCTACGCCCATGCCGACTATGCGAAGGAACGCGATGCCGGCGTCAACGCGCCGGCATTGTTCGAATATTTCTTCGGCAGCAAGTTCTCGGGCGATTTCATCCGCGATTTTCAGCCCGACGAGCCGGTCGCCGCGCGCAAGCGGATCGTCGTCGGCGGTACGGAGATCGATCTGATCCCCGCCCCGAGCGGCGAGACCGAAGACAACATGTTCATCCATCTGCCGCGTTACGGCATTATGTTCGTCGGCGATTTCATCATGCCCTATATCGGCGCCCCCTTCGTCGAGGAAGGGAGCGTTCCGGGCCTGCTCGCCGCTATCGATCTGATCGTGTCGGTAAACCCGAAAACGCTTCTCCACGGTCACGAGCCGTTGACGCGGCTGTATCCGACGCCCGCCATCCTCGCCGATGTCCGACCGACCGTCGACTGGCTGCACTCCGAGACCCTCAAGGCGATCCAGGCCAAGAATAGCCGTGCGGCGCTGCATCGCCTCAATCTCGTCCCGCCCTTCATCCTCGACCGACCGCGAGCGCAAATCCCCTATCTTGTGATGCGCGAGAACATCATTAACCGGCTTTACGACCAGCGCCTAGGATACTGGCAGGCGGGCCCCGAAGGCCTCGACCATCTCGACGCCGGCGATTACGGCGCGCTCTTGCGACGCTATCTGCGCCTGCCGTCGGAGCGGATCGCCGACGCCGTCGCCGAAATGGTCGAAGCGGGGGATTACGAACTCGCCGTGCGCGTCGTCGCCTGGGCAAGCGCCCAGGAGCAGCCCTCGGCGCGCCTCGCCGATTTGAAGCTGACCGCCTATCGCAAACTGAAAGAACGGTACCAGGAGACCAATCCGTTCAAGTTCATCATCTACTCGGAATCGGGCGGCGGCGAAACGCCCCGCTTCCCGCCGCCGGCCGGCGGGCGATAATTTCCGTTCGCGAAACCGGAAGCGGAATGGCATCCGCTTCCGGCTCGCGCGTACGGACGACGGATCAGCTTGCCTTGCGGGCCGGCAAGGCGTGGGCTGCAAACTGCGCGTTCAACGGCGGATTGGCGATATGGTTGGTGTAGTTGGAAAGCGTTTTTGCCGCCACGCCGAGATCGGCCATGGCGCGTCCTTCGCGGATCGCCTGGATATCCCCTGGAGCGACACCGACCATCCCGCCGAGCATGGTGTGGGCGGCGGCGCAATAGCTGCACTCGTTAGCGACGCTCGCCGTCAGCAGCACAATCTGGCGTTCAGCCGGATTAAGGGTGATGTCCGCCGAATCGAAAATGCCGATCACCGCCCAGTATGCCTTGAGCAACGCCGGCGCCTCGGCCATCGCGCCGGCAAGGTTGGGCAGGAAGCCGTAGGCCTGCGCGATCGCATTGAGCGTCGGGCCGGAGCCGGCTGGGGCGGTATCGACGGTGTGAATCTGAAACTTTTGCATGATCGTGATTTCCTTCGCTGGGTTGCAGTTGCTGTCGAATCTTTTTTGTACTGATCGTTCCCGAACGGTCCAAAATTTTTTAGTCGAACGCCGCGAGCACGACGCGCGCCGTTTCGTGCAGGCTTTCGGCAGGAACGCCGGCTTTGGCCAGCACCAGAAAGCCATTGATATTGCTAACGAGAAAACGGGCCAGCGCACGGTCGCCAAGCGCGCTCGTAATGTCCCCCGCCTTTCGGCCGCGCTCGATCGCGGCCATGAAGCTGTCTTCAACCAACGTAAACGCCCGCAAGACGCGTTCGCGCGTCGCCCGATCATGCGGCGCCAGCTCGATCGCCGAGTTGCACACCAGGCAGCCGCGGCGGTGCGCCGGTCCCGAAAGCCGCTCAATCAGTTCCTCGATGAGAATCCGAATCGCATCGCGGCCGGGCGTGGGCCCTGTCAGCAGGTCCACCGCATCGCGGGTCACGATCCCGTTGTACCGATCAATCGCCGACAGAAACAGGTCGTGCTTGCTGCCGAACGTGGCGTAGATGCTGCTGCGGCTCAACCCCATGGCGGAGGCAAGATCGTCCATCGAGGCCGCGCTATAGCCCTTCGCCCAAAAGACGTTCATCGCCCGATTCACCGCTTCGTCCGAATCGAATTCCCGGGGCCGCGCCATTCGTTTTCCGTCTCCGTTTTAGCCATCGCCAAGCGTATTTGTACTAATTCAGGATCGACCGGTCCAGAACTAAATTAACGATTGCGAAACCTTTCGAAAGCCAATCAATTTCGGCATATCTGCCGCCTACCGGACGATCTTTCCTTGACTTTGCCAACCGATACCCCCATGTTCCGTCACGAGACATAGGGTCTCCTTCCCGCGGATCGCGCGAAGCGTCGTCCTAAAGCCACACTGGTTTTGACGCCATACTGGCCGGGCGCGCTCCATCCCGGGGTCATCCGATAACAACCAGGACCGCCGCGGCCCGCGCGTGCGATGCGGTCCAACCGAAGAAAGACCAGGCCGGCCGCCCCGCTAAAGACGACGGCGCCGCCCGCTCACCGCGCAGATTTCCATTTATCACCGTCCTTCGGACCCGCCGGACTTTGGCGCTGGCGCCGCGCCCTTTTGGGCGCAGCCCTGGCCGCCTGCGCGGATGCGGGCCCCGATGGATAGCAAAAGAAAGAACTATCACAGTGTTTCAACCTAACCACACGACCCACGCCGACCGCACGCCGCAGGCGCCTGTTGCGCCTGCAGCACCCATTACGCCGACCGCACCGGGCGACGTAACCTTCGCCGACCTCGCGCTGATCGAGCCGATCCAGCGGGCGTTGCGAACCGAAAAATACGTCACGCCGACGCCGATTCAGGTCCAGGCCATTCCCCACCTCCTTGCCGGCCGCGATCTTCTCGGCTGCGCCCAGACCGGCACCGGCAAGACGGCGGCCTTCGCGCTGCCGATCCTTCAGCGTCTCGCCGGTCAGCGCCGGCCGGCCGCGCCGCGCGGATGCCGCACCCTCATCCTCACGCCGACGCGCGAGCTGGCGACCCAGATCGGCGAATCCTTCCGCACCTATGGCCGCCATCTCGGCATGTCGCAGGCGGTGATTTTCGGCGGCGTCGGCCAGAACCCGCAGGTTCATGCGCTGGCGCGCGGCGTCGATATCCTGATCGCCTGTCCGGGACGCCTGCTCGACCTGATGCAACAGGGCCATGTACGTCTCGGCGGACTTGAGGTTTTTGTCCTCGACGAGGCCGACCGGATGCTCGACATGGGCTTCATCCACGACGTGCGCAAGATCGTCGCCACCCTGCCGCCGCGCCGCCAGACGCTGCTGTTCTCGGCGACCATGCCCGGCGACATCGCCCGGCTCGCCGACAGCATCCTCGCCGACCCGGTCAAGGTCGCGGTCGCGCCGATCGCCTCGACGGCCGAGAAGATCGACCAGTGGGTGCTGTTCGTCGGCAAATCCGACAAGCGCGCGCTGCTCGCCGAAGTGCTCAAGGACCGCTCGATCGCCCGCGCTCTCGTCTTCACCCGCACCAAGCATGGGGCGAACAAGGTGGTCGAGCAGCTCGGCCGCATCCAGGTGCCGGCCGACGCGATTCACGGCAACAAGTCGCAGGGTGCACGCGAGCGCGCGCTCGACAATTTCCGCCGGGGGCGCATTCGCATCCTGGTGGCGACCGACATCGCTGCGCGCGGCATCGATATCGACGGCATCACGCATGTGATCAATTACGACCTGCCCAACGTGCCGGAAAGCTATGTCCACCGCATCGGCCGCACGGCACGCGCCGGGGCGAGCGGCGTCGCCATCTCGTTCTGCGACGGCGAGGAACGCGCCTATCTGCGCGACATCGAGAAACTGATCCGCCGCAATCTGCCGGTGGTCGACAGCCACCCCTTCCACGCCGCCGCAGCCAGCACCACGGCTAACGGCAATGATCGCCCGGCCGCCCCGCCGCATCGGCAGCAGGGCCGCCACCGTCACCGCCGGCGCGGCTAATCCGCAGCCTGGGGTTTTAGCGCATCCTCGTCGGCGCGGCGTCGACGAGGATGGCGCGAACCCTTAGGCACGACCCGCGAGGGTGTCAGTCCGCCGCCTCGCGCTTGTCGCTTTTCTGCCCGACCTCGTGATTGGCAAGAAGCTCGAGCGCTCGTACCATCGCCGAGTGATCCCATTTCGCCCCGCCGCGCGCGGCGCAGGCGTTGAACAGCTCTTGGCACGTCGCCGTATTGGGCAGCGACAGCCCCAGCACCCGCGCGCCGGCAAGCGCGAGACTGAGGGCCACCTTGCAGGTCTGGCCGTCGCCGTTGCCACCGACGAGCGTGATGTTCTTGCCCATCAGCTCGAACAGCGGTTTGACCTTGTCGAAGGCGGCCTGGTTGCCGCCGCACATGATGGTGAGCGTGGCGTTCTTCGCGCCCACTTCGCCGCCCGACACCGGCGCATCGAGATACTCGCAGTCGAGATCGTTGACCCGGCGCGCGAATTTCTTCGTCTCCAGGGGCGAGATCGAGCTCATGTCGACGAAAATCTTGCCGGGGCTCAGGCCCTCGGCCACGCCGCCCGGTGCGAACAGAACTGCCTCGACATTCGGCGTGTCGGGCACCATGGCAATGATCACTTCGGCGGCCTTGGCCACCTCCTTGGCGGATTTGGCCTGAACCGCCCCCTTGGCCAGCAGCTCCTGCGGCGCCGGCTTGTTGCTGAACACGAACAGCTCGTGGCCGCCGGCGAGCAGATGCCCTGCCATCGGCCGCCCCATGATCCCGAGCCCGATAAATCCGACCTTCATCTTGTCGCTCCTTCCGGTATGCCGATGGGCCGATATCGCCGTCAGGCGACCGCCGGCTGCGGCGCGCAGTCCTTCATCCAGCCGAGCCCGGCCTGGGTCTTGTCGGCCGGCTTGTATTCGCAGCCGACCCAGCCGCGATAGCCGATCCGTTCGAGATGGCCGAACAGGAAGCCGTAATTGATCTCGCCGGTGCCCGGCTCGTGGCGGCCCGGATTGTCGGCGATCTGCACATGGGCGATACGCGCGAGATTCGTCTCGATGGTGTGGGCGAGATCGCCCTCCATGATCTGCATGTGATAGGCGTCGTACTGAAGCCAGAGATTGTCCGCGCCCACATCGGCCATGATGCCCAGCGTCTGGCGCGTGGTGTTGAGATAGAAATTCGGGATGTCGCGCGTGTTGATCGGCTCGATCAGCAGGCGGATGCCAGCCGCCTTCAATTCGCCGGCGGCATATTTCAGGTTGGCGCCCAGGGTTTCCCGCAGCTTCTCGTAAGCAGCGCTCGCCGGCGCGACGCCGGCGAGGCAGTTGACCTGCTTGCAGCCGAGCGCGGTCGCATACTCGATCGCCTTGCCGACGCCGTCGCGGAACTCGTTCACCCGGTCGGGCAGGCAGGCAATCCCGCGCTCGCCCTTGTCCCACGCGCCGGCCGGCAGGTTGTGGAGTACCTGGACTAGACCGTTCTGCTTCAGGCGATCGGCCAGCTGCTGCTTGGGATAGGCGTAAGGGAAAAGATACTCGACGCCCTTGAAGCCGGCCTGCGCCGCAAGCGCGAACCGGTCGAGGAAATCAACCTCGTTGAACAGCATCGTCAGATTGGCGGCAAATTTCGGCATGGCTCTGTCTCCCGAATTCCTGCGTGAACGGACCGGCCCGGCGGCTCAGACCGCGCCGACCGGGGCGTCCATTTCCGACGGCAGATCGAGGGTTTCCTCGAACTCCGTAATCTGGTCGATCTCCGGTCCCATGGCGATGTTGGTCACCTTCTCGGTTATCACCTCGACGATCACCGGCACGCGCAGCGTCTTCGCCTCGTTGCGTGCCCAGTCGATCGCGCCGGCAATCTTCCCCGGCTCGAACACCCGGACCGCCCGGCAGCCGAACGCCTCGGCTGCGCGTACGTGATCGACGCCATAATCGCCGATTTCGGGGCAGTTGACGTTATTGAAATTGAGCTGGACCTCGTAATCCATCTTGTAGCCGCGTTCCGCCTGGCGGATCAGGCCGAGATAGGCGTTGTTGAGCAGCACGATGACGAACGGCACCTTGTACTGCGCCGCCACGGCCAGTTCCTCGATCAGGAACTGGAACGAATAGTCGCCGACCACGCCGACGACCTCCTTGTCGGGGTTGGCGAGCTTTGCCCCGGTGCAGGCCGAGATTTCCCAGCCCAGCGGGCCCGCCTGGCCGCAGATGATGTAGTTGCGCGGCTTGTAGATCTTCTGGAACTGGCCGGAAGCGATCTGGTAGAGCCCGATGGCGGTGACGAACTGCGTGTCGCGGTCGAAGGCCTTGTTGATTTCCTCGAACACGCGCTGCGGCTTGACCGGCACGTTGTCGAAATCGGTCCGGCGCAGCATCGTCCGCTTGCGCTCGTTCACCTTCGCTGTCCACGAATTGTGCCGGCGGATCGCCCCGGCCGCGGCGCGCGCCTTGGCCTCGGCAACCAGCGCCTCAAGCGCGTAGCCGGCATCCGACACGATGCCGAGATCGGGGCAGAAAACCCGCCCGATCTGGGTCGGCTCGATGTCGATATGGACGAATTTCCGCCCGGCGGTAAAGACGTTCAGGCTGCCGGTCTGGCGGTTGGCCCAGCGATTGCCAATGCCAAGGACGAAGGTGCTGTCGAGAAAAGTTGCGTTGCCGTAGCGATGCTGGGTTTGCAGGCCGATCATGCCGGCGTTGAGCGGATGATCGTCGGCGATCGTTCCCCAGCCCATCAGCGTCGGGATGACCGGCGTGTTGGTGATCTCGGCGAATTCGACCAGCAGGTCGGCCGCATCGGCGTTGATGATACCGCCACCGGCGATGATTATCGGTCGCTCGGCGGCGAGCAGCATGTCAACCGCCTTGGCGATCGCCTTGCGGCCCGGGCGCGGCTTGAAGACGGCGAGCGGCTCATCCGCGTCGGGATCGTATTCGATGATTTCTTTCTGCACGTCGAGCGGCAGGTCGATATGCACCGGCCCCGGCCGCCCCGAGCGCATCAGATGGAACGCCTGGCGGAAGACCCACGGCACTTGCGCGCCTTCCATCACGGTCAGCGACCATTTGGTCACCGGCCGGGTAATGGCGGCGACGTCGATTGCCTGGAAATCTTCCTTGTGCAGTTTAGCGCGCGGCGCCTGGCCGGTGATGCACAGGATCGGACTGCTATCGGCCATCGCCGAATAAAGGCCGGTGACCATGTTGGTGCCTGCGGGGCCCGAGGTGCCGATGCACACGCCGATCCTGCCGGCTTTGGCGCGGGTATAACCCTCGGCGGCGTGGGTTCCGCCTTCTTCGTGGCGGACCAGATAATGGCGGATCGAGCTGTCCTTGAGCGCCTCGTAGAACGGCAGGATTGCGGCGCCGGGAACGCCGAAGACGTCTTTCACGCCCTCGCTTTCCATGACTTTCATGGCCGCCTGCATTGCGGTCATCCGTGCCATCGTCATCCTCCTGAAGGGCCGCCAGGGCCGCCGACGGGATCGCCGGCCGGGCCACGCGCCGGCACCCTAGATACACGCGGCGCGGCGGCGCTTCCATAAACATGGAAGGCAATTTCACGATGCGGAAAAACGCCGTAAAACAACAAAATTTCAGTTAGTTGACTGCAAAAATCTGGCAACGAGAAAGCCGCCGGGCGCGCCGAAAAGCAGCCCGTGGCGAGTAAACGCGAAACTTCGGGGTTTGCGCCTCGCCGAGCCGTTGCGCCGCTTCCATCAGATGGAATTCCGCGCCGATCAGGCCTCGCGTTTCGGCGGCCGGCCGCCCAGGGCCAGCGTGATATCGCGAGCGACGCTCCACACAAGCTCGCCGAGTTTCGGCAGCCGTTCGTCGGTGATCCGGGCTTTCGGCCCGGACACCGAGATTCCGGCCAGCGGATCGCCATGCTCGTCGGCGATGACCGCGGCAACGCAGCGCAGGCCGATCGCATATTCCTCGTCGTCGATGGCGTAGCCGCGCTTGCGCGCCTCGAGCAGGCTTTTGCGCAGCTTGGTCGGCCATACGATGCTGCGCGCCGTCATGCGCGACAGGCCGCGCTTGCTCAACAGCGCGGACACCTCGCTTTCGGGCATGGCGGCGAGCAGAGCCTTGCCGAGGCCCGAGCAATGCATCGGCACCCGGCCGCCCGGCTGGGTGATCGCCCGCATTACCTCGCGGCTTTCCATCTGGTTGAGGAACACCACCTCGCCCTGATCCTCGACGCCGAGATTGACCGTCTCGCCCGATTCGTCGCGCAGGCGCTGCATGAACGGCACCGACTGGATGGCGAAATTGCGCCGACGCAGGAACACCGCGCCAACGGCAAGGCACTTCGCGCCGACATGCCACATATTCGCCTCGCGGTCGAACTGGGCGAAACGGCTCTGTTCCAGCGTGGTCAACAGGCGATGCGTGGTCGACAGGGGAAGCCCGACCTGGTGCGCCAGATCGGTCAGGCGAAAGCCATCCTCGTCCTCGGCCATAACTTCGAGCAGCGTCAGCGCGCGCGTCAGCGACTGCACCAGGCCGCTGACCGTACCGGCCTTGCCCGGGCTTTTCGGCTTGCCCTTGAGCGGAGCCAGTTTGGTCGCCATCTAAATTCCCCTTATTTGCAGCCGGCCGGCGGAGGGCGAGATTATCCGAACCGGGCGCACTTCCACAATACGGGATCGCTTTCCAAATCTATCCGCGAGCGGTGCCGATCGGGCAGGATGTCGCCGATAAACGGTCGCTACCCAGTTAGCGCAAATATCGATCCTTTCATGTATAATCGATCATCCTTCAAGATATATTGACGAGGGCCGGTATGGACATAGCCGATCTCCGGGTTTTCGAGGCGGTGGCGCGGCTAGGCGGGATGAACCGGGCGGCGGCCGAACTCAACACCGTGCAATCGAACGTGACGGCGCGCATCCGCCTGCTGGAGGAGGAGCTAAAAACGCCCCTGTTCCGCCGCCATAGCCGCGGGGCGGCGCTCACCGCCGCCGGGCAACGTCTCCTGCCCTATGCTGCCCGCGTCGCGCACCTGCTCGACGATGCGCGCCGCGCAGTCGAGGATGATGGCAGCCCGAAAGGCCCGCTGGTCATCGGTTCGCTGGAGACGACGGCGGCGCTGCGCCTGTCGCCGATCCTGACCGCCTATGTCGGCGCCTGCCCCGAGGTCGATCTGACGCTGATCACCGGCACCACGGCCGAGCTGATCGAGAAAGTCCTCGCGCACCAGATGGAGGGCGCCTTCGTCTGCGGCCCGGTCGATCACCGCGACCTCGAAGAAGAACCCGTGTTCCGCGAGGAGCTGGTCGTCGTCACCGCGCCGGCGGTGCGCCGGCCGGAAGAACTCGCCCGCAAGGGCGATCTCAAGATCGTCGTCCTGCGCGCCGGCTGTTCGTACCGGCAGCGGCTGGAAAATATTCTTGTCAAGCACGGCATCGTCGGCTTGCGGCGGCTGGAATTCGGCACGATCGACAGCATCATGGGCTGCGTCGCCGCCGGGCTTGGCGTCACCCTCCTGCCGAAAAGCGTCGCCAGCCGCGCCTGGCGCGACGGGCGGGTCGCGATCCACGAGCTGCCGGCGGCGGACGCGCGCGTCGACACCGTTTTTATCCGCCGGCGCGACGCTTTCGCCTCCAGCGCGCTTGCCGCCTTCCTCGACTGCGCCCGCCCCGCCTCGGCCCACGCCGACGCAGCGGAATGATCCGCGACGTTATGGCGCTGTCGC
Organism: Rhodospirillales bacterium; assembly: GCA_016195145.1. Lineage (GTDB taxonomy): Bacteria > Pseudomonadota > Alphaproteobacteria > CACIAM-22H2 > CACIAM-22H2 > JACQAF01. The sequence continues at coordinate 454 of JACQAF010000032.1, read as the reverse complement.
CTTCATCGACTCCCGCTGATTGACCCGGTCGAGCCATGCGGCGAGCGCCGGGTGCGTCGACCGCCACGGAATCTCGCGCAGGCGGAAATCGAGATAAGCGAGCCCGCAGGCGAGCGCGATGTCGCCAAGATCGAACCGGTCGCCGCTGCCCGTCACCATCGCGAGGGTCCGGTCGAGCGCCCGGCGTTGCCGGTCGATCCATTCCGGCCATTGCCGTTCGGCCGGCCGGCGGCGTTCGATGACGATGGCGAAGCCGGCGTCGGCGATGCCTTGGGCGAGCGACGCTCGCGCCATGACGCGCGTCCGGTCGCCGTCGATCAGCCGGCGGCCGCCGCCGATCTCGTCGAGATACTCGCTGATCGTCGTGCTTTCGGTGATCAGCGTGCCGTCATCGGTCACCAGCGCCGGGATCTTGCCGACCGGCGCGGCGGCGATAAATTCCGGCGGATCGGAC
>JACQAF010000031.1 GCA_016195145.1 Rhodospirillales bacterium | reverse complement strand
GCCGATGGCGCCTCGCCGCGAATTTACAAGGTCGCGGTCTGTTCGAGCGGCATGTCGGCCGCTGTTTTCTTTCCGCCCATCCTGTCATTGGCCAGCAACGACGAGGAAGCGGACTTTTATATCTCCACGCCTCGCCTCGGTTGCGATGGGCAGATGCAGGGCAAGGAAATCGTCCGCGTGACGCGCGCCGGCGCGACGCTTGCCGTCGTCAAGGATCGGCGCGCCCTACGCGTCGTGGCGCCCGAGCGCATGCCATCCGCCCCGTCCGATGAACCGCCGCGACGCCATCCGGGCGTTATCGACGATCCCACAGGCCCCCAGCGTGGTTAACGGCGAACGGCGGGGTGCTTTCCCGTTTCTCCATCGCCGCATCGAAGGATGAGGAAGTACGTGCCTGCGCCGAGGGACACGAACGCGACCAACGCACCCGCATACCCCCATGCGATCAAGGGTACGTTGCTGAACGCCGTCAGGCCGTCGATGGCAAAGCGCATCAGCCGCCGCAGGCTCCAGCCGCTGCGGCCATAAGCGCGCGCTTCCACCTCGAACGGAATGCCGATCTGCCGGAAACCGACCCAGGCGAAGATTCCCTTCATAAAGCGCGACCGTTCCGGCATCCGGTTCAGGACGTCAATAACCCGGCGGTCGAGCAACCGAAAATCGCCCGCGTCATGGGGGATGGAAACCTCCGAGAACCGGTCGAAAATCCAGTAAAAGAGCCAGCTGGCGGCGCGTCGCATCGGATCGTCCGTCGCCCGCGACGACCGCGCCGCATAAACGACGTCGTACCCTTCGCGCCATTTGGCGATAAGATTCGGGATCAACTCCGGCGGGTGTTGGAGATCAGCGTCGATCGGAATTGCGGCCTGCCCCGTAGCCGCATGAAGGCCGGCAGTCAGCGCGATATCCTTGCCGAAATTACGCGACAGGCCGAGAAGTTTGATCCGCGGATCCTGCGCATTGAATTCGACGATGCGCTGGCGCGTATCGTCGATGCTGCCGTCATCGACGCAGATCACCTCGCATGCAACCTTCAACCCATCGAGAACCGGCATCAAGCGCTCGAAGAAATTCTCGATATTGAGCGCTTCGTTGAATATCGGCACGATGACCGACAGCACTGGCATCCCCTTGGCGCCGCGGCGGACCCGCGGCTTTCGGCGGGCGGTCATCGCTGGATCAAGGACATGGAAACAGCCTCCCCTTATAACTCATGCGTCGTGTCATTGGACGGACCGATGGTGCCTTTCCGTCGCCGGGCCGGTCAACCCTTAGTCTCGGCCCCACAACGACGAGCCACATGACGCCCGCTCCGGCCCGTCTTATCTTGTGTGCCGACGATTACGCCATCGCGCCGGGCGTCAGCCGGGCCATCCGGGCCCTGATCGAGGCCGGCCGATTAACGGCGACCAGTTGCCTGACTGTCAGTCCCTTCTGGCCCGAACATGCACGCGAACTTCACCCTCTCGCTGCGGGGATCGATACCGGGATTCATCTTGCCCTGACCGACCTGCCGCCGCTGGGGCCGCTTCCGCGCCTCGCTCCCAATGGCCGCATGCCTTCGCTTCACCGACTTATCGCCACCGCCTATACCGGACGTCTACCGGTGACGGATATCCGCAACGAGATCGCCTGCCAGATCGACGCCTTCGTAACCGCCTTCGGCCGCCCGCCCGATTTCATCGACGGCCATCGGCACGTGCATCAATTGCCAGTCGTGCGCGACATCGTCGCCGATCTTTTCGCCAAGCGATTCGCCGGCCGGCGCGTCTGGATGCGTGTCTGCGACGAGCCCATTGCGGCAATTTTCCGGCGTGGCGTCGCGGTGCCCCGGGCACTCGCCATTTCCTCGCTCGGCCGCGGTCTGCGCCGACGCGCTGGAGCGAAAGGCATCCCGACCAATCGGCGCTTTGCCGGCGTGCGCGATTTTACCGAACGTCTCCCCTATCGTGATCTGTTCGCCCGATTTCTTGCCGAGCGACCGGATGGCTTGCTGGTGATGTGCCATCCCGGCCATGTCGATTCCGATCTCGCCGCCGTCGACCCGGTCACCGACCCGCGTGCGGACGAATACGCCTATCTCGCCGGCACGGAATTTCCGGCCGATCTGGCGCGCGCCGGCTATACCCTCGGGCGATTCAGATTTGCCGGCGGGCAATAAATGTCATCCGGCGGGGATTGAAACCGAGATTATGCGCGTTGCGCCGGGCAGTGAAGCCGGCGTCTCGCAGCAAATCGAATATCTGCCGCTCGCTATAAACGGCAAGCCCGAGCTGTCGGCGCAGGCGGCGATAATCGGAGAATAGGGTGCGGACAAGCCCGGCCAATGCCGCGCCGAGAAAACCATGGGCCCAGCCGGTTCGCAAAAGCGCGGTAACGTCGGCGATCATGCCAGCATCGGGCGGAATCACATCGGCAACGATCAGCTCGCCATCGGGCCTCAGGCGCTCGCGCCATGCCCGCAGCAAAGACTTAAGCGTCTCGCGATCGAGATACTGGACCAGTGAAGTCGCGAAAATCGCGTCGCAACTCGCTGGCGGCATCGCCTCCCCGCACCCGTAGTCGAGCACGCAAAGCCCCGGGCGCGCCGGCAACAGCGTCAACATATCAATGGCGATCTGGCGATAATGGATGCGCCGATGCGTTTCGTTGACGTAGATCGGATGATCTTCGTTCCAAAAATCGAGCCACGCCTTCATATCGTTCATGCCCTATTCACCTGCGGCGAAATCCTATTTTACCAATTCCTCGTCGCGTATGATGTCAGGCTATATCCTGTGCCTACTGTCATCCTTGGGCGATTCACGGCGATCTGCGGTAATCTAGCCTTTCGCGGTAGTTCAGTAGCGGAATCTCTCCAATTATGTCCAACGATGCCCTAACCACTTCCGCCCGGGTATCGCCAATTTGGTAGCGACCGAGCGGTAGCGGGACAGGGGCTTTTCAGAGATAATTAACGTTTTCGGAGCGACCTAAGGTAGTTAGCAGCGTGCTTAACGGGGTGTAATGAAAGCGTCTTTGTACTCAACGCCGTCGGCTGCGATTCTCGCCGCGCTCGCGGCGGTCCTTGGCGTGCTCGTCTGGCAGGGCGGCCAATGGTACCAGCGTCACCTAGTCGCCCAGGAGCGAGCCAGGATCGAGAAAATTGCGGCTTCGCACCTTGCCGGATTGTCATCGGCCCTCAATCAACGCATTGGCCTCATCAGGGGTCTGGCCGCCGTCGTTACGGCCAAGACAGATACCCAATCCGCCATGGACGATTCGGCCAAGCTGTTCCTTGGGCCATTCGAAAATTTCGCTGCAAGCTTGCAGACGAGCACCCCGGGCATTCGCCGTATTTCGATCGCACCCGATAATGTCGTCCGTTTCGTTTATCCGGTCGGCGGAAACGGGGATAAGTTCGGCGTCAATCTGCTGGGCAATCACCGACCCGGATTCGCCGAATTGGCGCGGCGCGCAATCGAGACGCGCAACACAATAATACACGTGCGCGCGATTACCGATGACCATCCCCAGGACATCGCTGTCTACACGCCAGTTTTTGCCGGCAGCACTCTGTGGGGCGGAGTCGAGATGATGGCCGACCTCAAGTCGGTCCTCGAGGAGACGCGCATTCTTCCCGAGACCAATGACTTCAAAATCGCGCTCTACGATGAACGAAACCGGAGTATTCTCGGGACCAGGCTGTTGGCCAGCACCCAGCCGGTTATCGCGGCAGTTGTCGTCGCCAATAGCCGCTGGAATTTGGAGGCCGCTCCGACCGAAGGCTGGGCGGCGTCGGTGCGGCCCAACCGTCTGGTTTATTTCGGCGCAGCCGGGTCAAGCGCCCTGTTAATTTTTTTTCTCGCCGCGCTAGCCCTCAACTACCGGGCAGTTCTCCAGCGCCGCGTCGTTGCGCAAACGACGGCCTTGCGCGAAAGCGAGGCCAGCGCCCGCCAGGCGCGCCAACGCCTTGAAATGGCGATCGAGGCGATCCCCGAAGGATTCGCCTATTACGACGCCGACGACCGGCTGGTTATGTTCAACAGGAATTATCGCAGGATCTACGAAGACTGCAGCGACCTGATCGTTCCCGGCGCTCATTTTCCAACCATCCTGCAACTTAGCGTCAACCGCGGGCAGTACGGCATCCCCCCGGACCAGCGGGAAAAATGGACAAAAGACCGCATCGAGCAGCACCGCAATCCACCGGGCCCGATCGAGCACCAGCTCAGCAACGGCCGATGGGTTCGCATTGAGGAAAAGCGCACGCCGGACGGCGGATATGTCGGATTCCGTACCGATATAACCGATTTCAAGCGCCGCGAGATCGAGCTCCAGCGCCAAACCACGTTGCTGAACGCCACCCTTCAGAACATGAGCGAAGGCATTAGCGTCATCGACAAGGATCTTCGGCTTGTTGCCTGGAACGATAAATTCCTGAGCATAATGCGCCTGCCGCCTCATCTTGTTTTCTACGGGGCGGCTCTGCGCAGCATCATTCTCTTTCAAGCGACCCGCGGCGAATTCGGTTCCGTCGATCCCGAAGAAGAAGCCGATCGCCGCATCAACGCCCGTGAACAGATGAAAAAGCTGGTTGTCGAGCGTCAACGCGCCGATGGGACGACGATTGAGCTACGTCGTTCGCCGATGCCCGACGGCGGCATTGTCACCGTCTATAGCGATATCACCGAGCGCAAGCGCACCGAATCGGCCTTAATGGCGGCCCGGGATGCAGCCGAGCAGGCGACTGGCATCAAGTCTGAATTTCTCGCTACAATGAGCCACGAAATTCGCACGCCGATGAATGGCGTCGTTGGCATGACCGAATTGTTGCTTGAAACCGAACTCGGCCCCATCCAGAGGCGCTATGCGGAGATCATCCAGAAATCCGCCTATTCCCTACTTAATATCATTAACGCGGTGCTCGATTTCTCCAAGCTCGAGGCCGGCCGTTTCGATTTGGAGCGCGCCCCGTTCAATCTCGCCGATTCCGTCACTGTCGTCGCTGACCTGATTGCGCCGCAAACGCGGGCCAAAGGCATTTCCTTTGAGTCGAAAATTGCCCCCGATGTGCCGTTGCAACTTATCGGCGATGCTGGCCGTCTGCGCCAGCTTTTGCTCAACCTACTAAATAATGCGGTCAAATTCACCGATTCGGGGTCGGTACGCCTCGAGGTGATTCGCCTTGGCCGGTCGGAGGGCAAGGTTCGTTTGCATTTCACCGTTTCCGATACCGGCATCGGCATCGCGCCAACCATGCAGTCGCGGCTATTCAACCGTTTCGAACAGCTCGACCCGTCGATCAATCGGCGGTTTGGCGGCACGGGACTCGGGCTCGCCATCTGCAAGAAACTAACCGAATTGATGGGCGGTGAAATCGGCGTTGAAAGCGAGATCGGGCAAGGCAGTAAATTTTGGTTTGCTGTCGACCTTAGCGAACGCGCGGCCACGGAGTCGGCGCCCCAGCTTGTGCGTCGCGACGCCATGCTCCCCGAGCGCGCACTTCACGTTCTTCTGGTCGAGGACAATGCGGTGAACCAGCTGGTCGCCGCCGCCGCGATTGAAAGCTTGGGGCACAGCATCGAGATCGTCGCTACCGGAGGCGCCGCGGTGGACGCCGTTCGCGCGCGGGCGTTCGATCTCGTATTTATGGACCTGCAGATGCCGGAGATGGACGGCTTCCAGGCGACCCGGCAGATTCGCGACTTGCCGGGCGAGCGGGGCCAGGTGCCGATCATCGCGTTGACCGCTTATACCCGCCCGGACGACCGCGAACGCTGTCTTGCCGCCGGTATGAACGGCTATCTGGTCAAGCCGCTGCAAAAAAGCGTGCTCGAAAGCATTCTCCTCGAATGGTCATGGCGGCGAGATACGAAGGTTGATCCCGCGCCCGTCGAACGGCTTCTCTCCGCGAGACGCAGCTCCTCGCCGGCCACCAGCCGGAGCGTCATCGATCGGACGGTTCTGACGGCGATCGAGAGCGATGTCGGCGAAAGCGCGATGGCTGGCCTGATCGCCAAGTTCGTCGCTGACGCCCACAAGCATCTTACCGATCTGCGCGCCGCCGCCGAAAACAGCGATTCGTCCGCCATTCAACGCCATGCCCATATTCTCGCCGGCACCTTCCGCACCTTCGGGCTGGTCGGTGCGGCGCCGATTGCCGACGAGATCGAAAATGCTTGCCGCCAGAAGGATACCGCGCAAGCATCATCCTTGGCGGCAGCCTTGGCTGCGGCTGCCGCGCCCGCGTTATCCGAGATCGCAAGCCTTTATACGCCTGCCGATGGCAAAACGGCGACGGCCTAACGCTGAAAACCGGATGCGAATCGACACACCCGACCAGCAGAACACGACGATCACCATGGCCGCTCAACCTGAACGTGCCGCGTCGGGCAAGTCGCTTATTCTGCTGGTTGAAGACACTCCTTCTCTCGCCCAGCTCTACGCCGAATACGTGAAGCGCGAACCCTATGCACTGACTGTCGCCGAGACCGGCCAGGCGGCTCGCGACGCCCTGTCGCGGCGCGTGCCGACCGTTGTTTTACTCGACCTCCAGCTCCCCGACATGAACGGCCTCGACATCCTGCGCCATATCCGGACGCAACAGATGCCGACGGAAGTGATCGTCATGACGGCGCACGGTTCGATCAGCGTCGCCGTCGAAGCGATGCGTCACGGTGCATTCGACTTTCTTATCAAGCCATTCAATGCCGAGCGGCTGATCGTTACGCTGCGCAACGCCGTCGAACGGCGCCGCCTGGCGACGATAGTCGACACTTATCGCGAAGAATTCGATCGCGACCAGTATTGCGGTTTCGTCGGCGCCTCGCTGCCGATGCAGGCCGTATACCGGATCATCGAAAGCGCCGGCCCCAGCAAGGCAACGATCTTTGTCACCGGCGAAAGCGGCACCGGCAAGGAGGTTTGCGCCGAGGCGATTCACCGTCGCAGCCCGCGCGCAGCAAAACCTTTCATTGCCGTCAACTGCGCCGCAATTCCGCGGGAGCTGATGGAGAGCGAGATTTTCGGACACGTCAAGGGTGCGTTCACCGGCGCCACATCCGATCACGACGGCGCGGTGCTGCAGGCGAACAGCGGCACCCTGTTTCTCGACGAGATCTGCGAGATGGACCTTAACCTGCAGGCGAAACTTCTACGTTTCCTGCAAACGGGTGAGGTGCAAAAGGTCGGCGGCACGCGCCCGGCCATGGTCGATGTGCGCATCGTCTGCGCCACCAATCGCGACCCGCTTGCCGAGGTCAAGGCCGGCCGGTTCCGCGAGGACCTGTTTTACCGGCTGCATGTCATCCCGATCGAATTGCCGCCGCTGCGCGACCGCGAGACGGATGTACTGCTGATCGCCCGTCATTTCCTCACTCGCTTCGCGACCGAGGAAAAAAAGCCTTTCAAGAGATTTTCATCCAAGGCCGAGGCGGCGATCCGTACCTATTCCTGGCCCGGCAATATTCGTCAGCTGCAAAACGTCATTCGCAACGTGGTCGTGCTTCACAATAGCGAGACGGTCGAGCTCGAAATGCTGCCGCCGCCGCTCGGCATTATCGCCCAGCCCGAGGTCGCGTCCGGCCATACGCCGGCGCAATCGGCCGAATTGTCGGCCATCCCGCCGACGCGCCCTGACGGCGCCGCCAGGACCCAACAACCATCGGAAATCCGCCCGCTGTGGAAAGTTGAAAAAGAAGCCATCGAATCGGCTATCGCCGCCTGCGAGGGCAATATCCCGCGTGCCGCCGCCATGCTCGGCATCAGCCCATCGACCGTCTATCGCAAGCGTCAGTCCTGGGAAGGGACGGAAAAAGTCTAAGCGCCGGTCAGCGGCCGTCTGGAACGCGGGCGAACGGACGCGCCGCCTCGAAGGCGTAGGCGGCGCGCAGAACCAGCCGGTCCTCATAATGGCGGCCGACCAGTTGCGCGCCGAGCGGCAGGCCGCCCGTACTCACGCCGCACGGAATGCTGCACGCCGGATGGCGGCTCATGTTGAAGGGATAGCTGAACGGCGTCCAGTCGACCCAGTGCGTTTCGTGGGCCGGATCGCTCAGGTTCTGGCCGACAGGAAGCGCCGTCACCGCGACGCTTGGCGTCAACAGCAGGTCGAAGCGGCGAAAATAACGGTTCATGGCCTGTGCAACAGCGGTACGGATCGCATCCGCGGCCACATAGTCTTTGGCGCTGTACTGGCAGCCGGCGGCAAACTCCTCGGCTAGACCGGGATCGAGCCGCTTGCGCTCCTCGGCCGGGAACGCGGAGAGCATCCTCGCCGCGCCGGATTGCCAAAGAATCAGAAGCGCATCGCGCGGCGATTCGAACCCCGGATCGGCCATCTCCACCCGCGCGCCCAACTCGGCAAAAGTTTGCGCCGCGCGAGCTGTCGCTTCGGCAACTTCCGGATCGACGCGGGCATAGCCTAGCCTCGGACTAAAGCCGATACGCAAACCCTTGACGCCCGCTTCCGCCGTCAACCCATCAGCCGGTGAAGTTGGAGGCAGGCAGTAAGGGTCGCGATCATCCGGCGTGCCGATGACCGACAAGAGCAGATCGCTGTCAGCGACGGTCCGAGTCATTGGTCCGACATTGGCGAGCATACCCATCGGGCTCGGCGGATAGGCGGCAACCCGTCCAAACGTCGCCTTGATGCCGAATATGCCGGTGAACGCGCACGGGATACGGATCGAACCGGCGCCGTCCGTACCGAGGGCGAGCGGCCCCATGCCCGCCGCCACCGCCGCAGCGGCCCCGGCGCTGCTGCCGCCCGGTGTCCGTTCCGGGTTCCACGGATTGCGCGTCGTGCCGGTGAGCGGGCTATCGCCCAGCGCCTTCCAGCCGAATTCCGGCGTCGTCGTCTTGCCGAGCAGCACGGCACCGGTTTCGCGCAGACGCGCCACCGCCGGCGCGTCTTCCTTCCACGGCTGGTCGCGCCTAACGAGCCGCGAGCCGCGAAGCGTCGGCCAGCCACGCGTCACTAACAGATCCTTGATCGATACCGGCACCCCGTCGAGCCGGCCAAGCGGTGCGCCGCGCCGCCACCGCTCCTCGGCTGCCTGCGCCGCAGTCATCGCTCCATCGGCGTCGACCAGACAAAAGGCGTTGAGCATCCTGTCGAGCGTCTCGATGCGCCGGAGAACGGCCGCTGTCGCTTCGACCGGCGACAACGCCTTGCGGCGATAGAGATCGACAAGTTCGGTTGCGCTGAGCCATGCCGGATCGGTGTCTGTCATTTCGTCTCGAATGTTTTCCCCCGCCGCGCCGATCATCGGCGCCGCCGTCATACGCCGTGTAAAAATAATCCGGCGGCGCCCATCGATACAACACCCGATCTGTGTCCGATATTGGACGCCCTCGGCCCGACAGACGGTCTAGCAGTGCGCGCAGACGCCGCATCGATATGCAACCTGACGATGCGTAAACCGCCCCACCCTGTCTGTTTGTTGACGCTTGCGGTGCCCGTGGACATCCGGGTTAATATGTTTGCCGTCACAGGTTGGCTTTGCGTTGGGGACACGGCAAGGATTCTTTCCTGTGCAGGAACGCATCGAGCCGTTGCCGATCCTCGAAAAGCGGCGGAAAACCGGGGCCAGCAGGCGTTCTGCGTTTGGCCCAATCACATAGGGGTGTCGCAATGAACCGGAAATTTCTGAATTGGGCCGCAGGCGCGCTGGGCGCCATAGCGGTCGGCGTGTTTGCGGTGGGCGATGCGGCGGCGCAAGCCCAGGGCAAGACTCTCAAGTTTATTCCGCAGGCCGATCTGCGCGTTCTCGACCCGATCTGGACGACGGGCTACATCACGCGCAACCACGGATATATGATCTACGACACGCTATTTGCGGTCGATGCCGACTTCAACGTCAAGCCGCAGATGGTCGATACCTGGACCGTCAGCGACGATAAGTTGACCTATACGTTCACCCTGCGCGACGGTCTGAAATTCCATGACGGCGAACCGGTCCGCTCAACCGACGTCATTCCGTCGATCCAGCGCTGGGGCAAGCGCGATTCCTTCGGGCAGACGATGATGGATGCGG
>JACQAF010000035.1 GCA_016195145.1 Rhodospirillales bacterium | reverse complement strand
GCCCATCAGGGCGACGATCTGCTCCAGCTTCTGGCCCCAGTTGCGCGATCCGGCCAGATGGTTGGCCAGCGTCATCATCACCATGTATCGCCATTCATGCGGCTCGACCCGCGCCTGGACGCGGCGGCAGAACTCGGCGAGGCTTTCCGGCTCGAAGGGCGGCAGGCGCTTGCGCTCGACCAGGGCGTCGCGGGCGAGCGTGGTCGCCTGCGCGATCAGGCCATGAACGACATTGGCCCGGTCCTTCGCCGTGCCGAGGCCGGCATTGGCCTGCGCCTGGGCGACCTGATAGACCGCGCTCGAGATCAGCGAACCGATATTGTCGAGCTTCTTGAAGTAGCCGTAATTGTGCAGCAATTCGGTCGGCGTGATCACCAGGCTGTCGAGAAACTCGCGGAACAGCCGGTTCATCAGCACACGCGCGTCGAGCGAGAACAGATCTTCGAGTTTTTCACAGGGTGGGGCTGCGTTGATCGTCGCCGACAGGCCGATTTCCTTTTTCTTCGGCGGACGAACCTGTTCGAAGACCGGCTTTTCCGTGGTGAAACCGGTCGCGGCCATCGAACGCTGTCGGATGACCTTGACCTCGTCGTTCTTTTCGTCGGTGAGCAGCGCCCGCGCGTGCATGATCGCCTGCTCTTCGTCATCCATGATGCAGTCGATGACCCAATGCTTGTCGTAATGGACCATTATCTCGTATTTGATGATGCGTCCGGGGACGGGGGATTTCTCGTCCTTCGGCTTGCCGGCTAGCATTCGTCCGAACATCGGTTATTTCCCCCCTGCGGCGACGTCGGGCGCGCCGCTGGTGCCGGTAGATTTGCCCTGCGTATTCTCGGGTTTCCACGCTTTGGCGCGCGCTGTTGCCGTGGCGATGTCGTCGGGCGTCATGCGATTGGCGAGGATCGCTCGCTCTTCCGCCGCCTGTTTCTTGAGCGCATCGTTACCGCGCTCCATGCTCAGCGTGAGCATCATATAGGTCGAAATATCCTGCTCGGTGGTTGGGGCGCCGCCCTCCGAGTTCAGCCAGAACTGGCTGACGCGATGGATCGCGTCGGCATAGCCGCTCTCGGCCGCACGGCGGAACCAGGTCATCGCCTCGTCGGGATTGGCTTGAATCCCTTTGCCGTTTTCCAGGCGTTCGCCATAGTGGTATATGGCCCACAGGTTGCCGCGATCAGCGGCCCGACGAATCCACTGCGTCGCCGCAGCGGGATTCTTGGCCACGCCCCGGCCGCCGTCATAGAGCGAAGCGAGGCCAAGCATGGCGGGAATATGGTTGTTATTGGCGGCGCGGCGCAGCCAGGTGAAGGCCTCTTTCGTGTCTTGCGGGACGCCCCGGCCAAAGGCATAGGCGTTGGCGAGCGTGAACTGGGCCTCGGCGTTCTTGTTCTCCGCCGCCATGCGGTACCAGCGGGCCGCTTCGCGCGGATCGAGAGCGATCGGTCCCCAGCCGTTATCCGACATGCGGCCGAGCAGCAACTGGGCGCGCGGATCCCCTTTCTGGCCAAGAGGGAGCAGGCGCAGATAGGCAGGGCCGTAATTCTTGGCCTTAATCTCGGCTTCGGCCACGGCAAGCTCATTCGGTCCGGCCTGCGCACCGAACGTCGCTAAAGCGACAAAAATTCCGAAAATCCAGCCTCTTGCGGCCACGGCGCCAAACTCCGCTCGCGTGTTGGGTCCCTGCCATAGAGGCTAGCGGCTGAATCGAAAAAAAACAGTTAACGGACCCTAAATTTGTGCCTGCAATGAGCTTGCGGGACTGGGTTTCCGGTTGCCGGGAGGCGCCGATTGCACCATTACGCCGGGGGCGTTATGTCTTACGACGGAGGTCTTAAGCGAGTGAACCAACCTATTCATGTTATTGGCGGCGGACTCGCCGGATCGGAGGCGGCCTGGCAGGCGGCGCGGCGCGGCGCGCGGGGACGTGGTGAACACCCTCCCCGCCGCTCTTCCGAGCTTCGATCGGGAGGGGTTCGCCGCGGCGGTGAGCGCGGCGATCGAGGCCGAGCCGCTGATTTCCGTGATGCGCGAGGAAGTGGCCGGCCTGCCGCCGGCCGACTGGGACAGCGCGATCGTTGCCACCGGGCCCCTCACCTCGCCGGCGCTGGGCGATGCGATCCGCCGCCTGAGCGGCGAAGGCGCACTCGCTTTTTTCGACGCCATCGCCCCGATCGTTTACAAGGAATCGATTGATTTCACGCGGGCGTGGTTCCAGTCGCGTTACGACAAGGCTGGGCCCGGCGGCGGCGGGGCCGACTACATCAACTGCCCGATGGAACGCGACGGCTATTATGCGTTCATCGACGCGCTGCTTGCCGGCGAAAAGACCGATTTCAAGGAATGGGAGAAATCCACGCCCTATTTCGAGGGCTGCCTGCCGATCGAGGTGATGGCAGCGCGCGGCCGCGACACGCTGCGCTTCGGGCCGATGAAACCGGTCGGGCTGGTCGATCCCAACGCCGGCCGCCGGCCCTATGCGGTCGTCCAGCTGCGGCAAGACAACGCGTTAGGCACACTTTACAACATCGTCGGCTTCCAGACCAAGCTGGTTTATGGCGAACAAAAACGCATTTTCCGCATGATTCCCGGCCTCGAGAACGCCGAATTCGCGCGTCTCGGTGGGCTGCATCGCAACACCTTCATCAACTCTCCACGCCTGCTCGACGCCGGGCTGCGCCTCAAGGCCGATCCGCGTCTGCGCTTCGCCGGCCAGATCACCGGCGTTGAAGGCTATGTCGAGAGTGCGGCGATCGGTCTGCTGGCCGGCATCTTCGCCGCCGACGAGCGACGGGGACAAGCCAGCGCGCCGCCGCCGCCGACCACGGGATTGGGCGCGCTGCTCAATCACGTCACCGGCGGGGCGAATGCGGCGACCTTCCAGCCGATGAACTGCAATTTCGGCCTGTTCCCGCCTTTGCCCGAGGACGCGCAGCTCGACGCCAAAGGCCGGCCGCGCGTGCGCGGTGTTGACCGCAAGAAGCTTCTATCGGCGCGGGCGCTGCGCGATCTCGATACCTGGCTCGGCGACCGCCGCGCGGCGGCGGAATAGCCGTTGTCAGGTTGCCGGTGACGGTATCGAGGTCAATGTTAACGGAATCGTCGGGCAGCCGCGCAGCACAAGATTGTCGCTCCATGCCAGCCGCGCTTCGTCCGATAGCCGGAAGTCGCCGATGCGGGCGAGCAGGCGTTGAAACGCGATCCGCGCTTCCAGCCGTGCCAGCGGCGCGCCGACGCAGTAATGCGGTCCGTAACCGAACGCCAGATTTTGCGCGCCGTCGCGCGCGACATCGAAGCGTTCGGGATCGGGAAAAATTTCAGGATCGCGGTTGGCGGCGTTGAGCATCAGGAACAGCCGGTCGCCCTTGGCGATGGGCGTGCTGGCGATGACGACATCTTCGCGCGCGACACGGGTGACGCTCGCCGCCGGCGCATCGTAACGCAGCATTTCCTCAACCGCGCTTTCGCCAAGTTCCGGACGCGCGCGAAGCTTGGCCATCTCGCAATGATTGCGCAGCAAGGCAATCATGCCATTGCCGATGAGATTGGTTGTCGTCTCATGCCCGGCAAACAGGACGAGCACGGCGGTCGCGACCAGCTCATCCTCGGTCAGCGCCCTGCCCGCTTCCTCGGCGGCGATTAGCGCGCCGATGACGTCGGTTTGGGCTGGGCGGGCGTATTTGTCGGGCGTCGCCTGCGCACCGCCGACAAAGGCGGCGAGATCGTCCGACCAGTCGCGGAAGCGGAAAATATCTTCCTCGGGGACGCCGAGAATGCGAGCGATCACGGTTGCCGGCAGCGGGTAGGCGAAATCGGCGATGAGGTCGATCTCGCCCTCGGGATGCCGGGCCGCATTGGCGAGCATGTCGTCGATCAGCCGGTCAACGACGGCGGCGATCGGTCCGGCCAGCGAGGCGATGGCGCGTGGCGTAAAGGCCTTGTTGATCAGGCCGCGGAGCCGGGTGTGATCGGGCGGATCGACGAACACCGCCCAGCGGGTCAGCATGCGTTCAAGGCCGCTCAGCGCCTCGCGCCGGTCGGTCGGCAGGCTGGCCATGAACGGGGTGATGCGGTCGGCCGACAATTTGGGATCGAACAAGGCCGCGCGCACGTCGCGGTAACGGGTCAGCACCCAGCCGCGCAGGACGGGGCTCCAATGCACCGGTTCCTCGGCCCGCAGACGACGGAAGGCCGGGTACGGATCGGCCATGATCTCGGGTTGTCGCGGATCGTAGATATCAGTCATTTGGGCGCCCCGCCCTATGCGCTATTTGTCCGGCGCTCAGTATCGCCCAATCAGCGCCGCCAGCGCCAGTCGTAAGGCATGGCCGCCGGCCGGTCGCCGCAACGCCGGCGCGAACGGGTCGAACTGGGAGCGAGCAAGCCGGCGCAAATACACATCGGCGAGTCGTGCTGGCAGAAAGGCCGGCAACGCGGCGCGGGGCGTATGGGCCCGGTTCCGGCGCGCGGCGGCAAGATGATTCCGCGCGCTGGCAGCAACCTCGCGGACAACCGGGCCCAGCTTGCCGTGCGCCTGGCCGGCGAACAGCGCTTCAGTATCGACCCCGGCACTGTCAAGAAGGTCGGCCGGCAGATAGATCCGGCGTTGGCTGGCGTGAAACGGCACGGCGCGCAGCAATCCGGTTAAGGCCCAGGCGATGCCGATATGCCGCCCGATCTCGATCACCGCGGCGTCGCGGGCGCCGAGAATTTCAAGCGCTAGGCGCACCACCGATGCCGATGTCGCCTCGGCATAATCTTCCAGCGCTGAGAGATTGGCCGGCGGGACGCCAGCCAGATCGCGCTCGCGCCCCACAAGCAGCGCAGCGAATGGTTCCGGCGACAGGTTTTGCTGGCGGGCTGCTGCAGCCAGCGCGATGACGACCGGATGGGGCCGTATGGGGTCGATATGAATATCGGCCAGCGCGTCGCGCCACCACTGCAGGCGGATATGGCCGAGCAACGGTTCGCTGACCGTTTCGCGGATCTTGGCGATTTCAAGGTTAAAGGCGTAAAGCGCCAGCAGATGGGCGCGCAGTGGCTCCGGCGCGAACAGCGTCGTCAGGTAACGTTCGCGGTCGAACCGGCGGACCTGATCGGCGCAATAGGATATCGCGTCGCGGTCGCTCAAATCGGTGCTCCGCAGCCGCCACAGCAGAGAATCATCGCGTTATTGGCTTTATTTTGGGCCATACTGCGACCTCATCCGTTTCGGCGACGCTATAGCATGAATGCCAGGCGTCCGGGGAGGCGGATGCCCAGACTAAAAAGACGTAAGGTGCGAGCAAGAAGTCGCTGGAAATGCTGTCCCAAAAAGTAAAAATCGTACCGCCCGATCTGCCCGGGCGTCAGACGCGAACTCGCCGGACCGAGAATTTTCCGGTCGGATCATGGCTGCTGCCGGCGCGGCTGCGGCCGGCGGTCGTCGCATTTTACGATTTCGCCCGGGCGGCCGACGACATCGCGGATAACCCGCTCCTTCCCGGCGAGGTGCGCGCGACGCGCCTCGACGCGCTCGACGCCGTGCTGTGCGGAGCGGCGCCGGGGGACGATGCGGCGGCGCAAGCGGCCGCAGCCTTGCGCGACCTGTTTGCGGCGCGTGGCCTGCCGATCGACCATCCCCGGCAGTTGTTGCAGGCGTTCCGCGCCGATGCGATCAACCGCCCGTGCCGGAGTTGGAGCGATCTTCTCGCCTATTGCCGGTATTCGGCGGCCCCGGTCGGGCGGTTCCTTCTCGATCTGCACGGCGAAAGCCGCGATGCATGGCCGGCGGCGGATGCCCTGTGCGCGGCCCTGCAGATCGGAAACCATCTGCAGGATTGCCAGGCGGATTTTCGCGATCTTAATCGCGTCTACATTCCGGCTGATTGGCTCGCCGAGGCCGGGTTGATGCCGCGCGCGTTGCTGGCCGGGCAGACGTCGCCGGAATTGCGGGCGGTGTTCGTGCGCATGCTCGATGGCGTCGATCGTCTGAATCGTACGGCGGCGTCCCTTCCCCGCCTGATTGCCGACCGGGGCCTGCGGATGGAGGCATCGGCGATTCTCGAAATCTCCCTCCGGCTTGCCCGGCGGCTGCGCGACGGCGATCCGCTCCGCCATCGCGTCGCGTTGCCGGCGTACGCAAAACTGGCCGCCATGCTGCGCGGCGCGTTGCGCGGCTGGCGGCGATGAACGCGATGCCGGGGCGCGTCTCGACCGGCCGATCGAGTTCGACCTTTTTCTGGGCGATGCGGCTGATGCCTCGCGCGCGCCGCGAGGCGATGTTTGCCATCTACGATGTCGCCCGCGCTCTCGACGAC
>JACQAF010000034.1 GCA_016195145.1 Rhodospirillales bacterium | reverse complement strand
TGGCATTGCCGGACGATTTCGTCAACCGGAACCGGGGTTGGACCCAATTTTTCGACCACCCGGGGGTGGGCGTCGGCGGGCTCGTTTGGGCCCTCGGCAAGGGGGGCGGGAGCGGCTATTTCAGCCTCGTCTGGGCGCCCGGCGGGGGGCATGAGCCCGCCCAGTTCGCGCAGCACATCCTCAGCGCCCTCGACCAGAACCGCCCCCTGGCGGATCAGGCCGTTGCAACCGCGCGCCCGCGGGTCGAGGGGCGATCCGGGCACGGCGAACACCTCGCGCCCCTGCTCAAGGGCCAGGCGGGCGGTAATCAGGGATCCCGACCGCTCGGCCGCTTCGACGACGACCGTGCCGAGGCCGATTCCAGCGATCAGGCGGTTGCGACGCGGGAAATGCCGGGCCTGCGGGGCAAGGCCGGGCGGCATCTCGCTGATCGCCGCCCCGGCGGCGAGGATGTCGCGATAGAGGGCCTCGTTCTCCGGCGGATAAATCGTATCCACGCCGCCGGCCATCGCCGCGACGGTGCCGCTGGCGAGGCTGCCGTGATGGGCGGCAGTGTCGATGCCGCGCGCAAGGCCCGAGACGACGACCAATCCCGCTGCGCCGAGATCGCCGGCCAGCCGGCGGGCGAAACGCACGCCATTGGCCGAGCGGGCCAGGTCGGGCAACGCCGCCAGTGCGGCCGTGGCCGAACCGAAACGGCGCAGAAGCTGAAAAAAGGTGATCGGGCCGATATTCTCGCTGCGGATCAGGCGCAGCCAGTCGCGGCGTTCGCGGTCGGTCAGGGAATTATCCGGCGTCATCGGCGCGCGGCAGGTCACCACGCCGGCCGTCCGTGTGTCAATCTAGGGTTGGGATTTCTTGCCGATTTTCGGCTCGGCCCCGGTCAATAGCCGGCGGATATTGGTGTGGTGCCTGGCCCATACCAGCACGGCGAAGATCGCGGCGAACTGGACGAGCTGAAGGTCGCCGCGGATCAGCCAGGCATAAAGCGGCGCGGCCGCAATCGCCACGAGCGCCGCGAGCGAGGACAGGCGAAACAGGGCCGCGACCGCTAGCCATGTCGCAAGGGCCGCCAGACCGACCGGCCACGCGACGCCCAGCAGCACGCCGAAAGTGGTCGCGACACCCTTGCCGCCGCGAAAGCGGAGCCAGACCGGGAACAAATGTCCGATCAGTGATGCAAAACCGGCAATCAGCGCGATGTCCGGACCCCAGCGCCAGCCGATCAATGCGGCCGCCGCCCCCTTGGCCCCGTCGAGAAAAAGAGTAAGCGCGGCTAATGGCTTGTTCTCTGTTCTTAAGACATTGGTCGCGCCAATGTTGCCCGATCCGATCTGACGGATATCGCCGAGCCCGGCGAGCCGCGTGAGGACAAAGCCGAAGGGGATGGAGCCGATCGCATAGCCACCGATAAAGGCGGCGAGGAAATAGGGCCACACAAAGGCCCATGAGATCGGGTCGGGCATAGGTTCAGCCCTCGAAGGCGAAAACGGTCGCGCCGTCGACCAATGTACGCACCGCACGGCCCTGGACGGGGCGGCCGTCGAACGGCGAGTTCTTGGACTTGGAGCGGAATCGCTTTTCATCGACCCGCCAGGGGACCTCGGGATCGAACAACACGAGGTCGGCCGCTGCTCCCTTGGCCAGCCGCCCGCCGGCGAGGCCGAGGATTGCCGCCGGGTTGCAGGTGAGCTTGGCGAGCGCCGCGACGAGGGTAAGGTGCCGGTTGTGAACCAGATCGAGCGTCACAGTGAGCAAGGTCTCGAGGCCGATCATGCCGGCGGCCGCCTGGGCGAAGGGCAGGCGCTTTGAATCCTGGTCGTGCGGCGAATGGTCCGAGGCGATGACGTCGATGGTGCCGTCCCTGAGGCCCTCGATGACCGCGCGGCGGTCGTCCTCGCTGCGCAAAGGAGGCGAGAGCTTGGCAAATGTGCGATAGTCGCCGACTGCGGTTTCGTTGAGCGCGAAATAGGGCGGGGCGGTGTCGGCGGTAACGGGAAGCCCGCGCGCCTTCGCCTTGCGCACCGCCTCGATCGCCGCAGCGGTGGACAGGTGCGCCGCGTGATAGCGCCCGCCGGTAATTTCAACCAGGCGCAAATCGCGTTCGACCATGATCGCCTCGGCCGCCGCCGGAATGCCGGACAGGCCGAGCCGGGTGGCGATCTCGCCCTCGTTCATCGCGCCGTTGCGGGCGAGGGACGGTTCCTCGGGATGCTGGATAATCGGCCGGTCGAAGATCCGGGCATAGGCGAGCGCGCGGCGCATCAGCTGAGCATCGGCGACCGCGTGAATGCCGTCGGTAAAGCCGACCGCACCGGCGGCGGCGAGCAGGCCGATCTCGGTTATCTCGCGGCCAGCGAGGCCGCGGGTCAGCGCCGCATAAGTGTGGATGCGGATGCGTCCCATTTCGCGGGCGCGCCGGGCGATCGATTCGACCAGGGCGGCGTCGTCGATCACCGGGTTGGTGTTGGGCAGGCAGACCATGGTGGTGACGCCGCCGGTCGCCGCCGCGTCGCTGGCCGAGGCGAGGGTTTCCTTGTGCTCTTCGCC
>JACQAF010000043.1 GCA_016195145.1 Rhodospirillales bacterium | reverse complement strand
GACGGCTTCGCCGGGTCGCCATACTGCGGCTGATCCTGGCCAAATCTTCGGTCGATAACCGCTTGCGCGCGAGCGGCAGAACCAGGGCGTTTTCCCAGGCAAGGTGGCGGCGCTGCGTCTCGGCGAAGGCGCGGACCGCCGAGTTGAGGTCGACATTGATTCCCCAACCCGTATCCTGCAGCCGCTCGGTCAGGCCCTCGATCACCGTCGCAGCGAGGCTTTCGTCGTCCCCGTGCTCGGCCGTCAGTCCGTCGATCAGGGCCTCGATGTTGTCTTCCGCTGTGCATCGTCGCCGCATCGCCGGAAACAGGTCGTTCTCCTCGTCGGCGATGTGGCGCGGAAGCTCGGTCTTGAGATAGTCGAGCACTGCCTCGGCCACTGCCCGCGACGCCATTCCAACGTCGGCCGACAACGAGTCGAGATGGGCCAGCACCGCGCGCTGGCGGTAATGCTCGGCGAACAGGAAGCTGATCGGATCTGCGAGAAGTCGGAGGTCGATCGCCTCGATGATCGCCGAAGGACCGGCCGGTTTCGATTTTGCCCGCGGCATGGCGACCTCCCTACTGGACGAGCGGCGAATCGGCGAATGGCAGATCGACGCCTGAAACTTGCGCCCGGCCGGCGAGAATCTGGACGTACTGGCGGACGGCGTTGTGCCACGCACAATCGCGCAGATACTCTGCGATGCGCTTCTCGATTGTCTCGAACGGCAGATCGCGCCCCGCGATCCGGCGGTTGAGGCGAATGATATGAAAACCGTAACGGGTCTCGACCGGCGCGGCGCAAATCTCGCCTTCGTCGAGACTGAACAGATAGGTTTCGAATTCGGGCACGGTCGAGCCGCGTTGCAACTGGCCGAGATTGCCGCCGACCTCTTTGGACGGGCAGGCGGAATGGGCGCGCGCCAGCGCCCCGAACTTCTCCGGCGACGATTGAAGCTGCGCGAGAACCTTCTCGGCCGCGAGGCGGGTGGCGGCGCGCGCATCCGCGTCTCCGGGCAGCGCGGCGAACAGGATGTGTTGCGCCTCCATGAGATCGGGCGCCCGGAAATGGCGGCGGTTGTTGGCGTAATATCGCCGGCAGGTTTCGGCGTCCGGTTCGGGCGTACGAACCTCGCGCGCCAGCAGCGCATCGATTGTCGCTTCCGCCGGCGACCGGTTTGCGCCGGCGCCGGTTTCTTCGGCCGTCACGCCGAGCCGAGCCGCCTCCTGGATCAGCAATTCGCGCACGACCAGCGCCAACGTGGCCTGCGCGCGGGCGACGGCGAGCGCCGGCGCCGGGTGATGCTGCATCTCGGTCGCGATCGCGCCTTCGGCAATCTCGACGCTGTTGATCAGAATCGTCATCGCGGCCTCCCTTCCTTAGGTTGGGCGCGCCCCACGGCGGCGCACGACCTGATAGCTGCGGAAGACGTACCAGACCGGCGCGCTCCAGATATGGACCAGCCGGCTGAACGGAAAGACGAGAAAAATGGTGAGGCCAAGCAGAAGATGTGCCTTGTAGACCCAGGCGACGCCGAGCACGAGCTCCGCCGCGCCGCCGCGGAAGGTAACGATGCGCTGCGCCCATTCGGACAGCTTGAGCATGACGCTGCCGTCGGGGTGCTGCAGCGAATAAGGGATGCTGATCAAGCCGAGCACAAGCTGACCGAGGATCATCAGCAGGATAACGATATCCATCGGCGTGCTGGTTTTGCGGATGCGCGGATCGACCAGCCGCCGGTGAACGAGGAGCACGAGGCCAGAAGCTGGCTCGACCCGCTGCGCCACGAATATTGCTCGCGGTCGAAGCGGATCAGGCTGCCGACCAGGAACACCGATAGCGCAATATAAGGGTAGTAGCCGAAAACGAGCTGGTTGAGATAACCATACATGGCCGCGCCCTCCGTCAATTGGTCTGCATGCGGCTGAGAATCGCCGCCGCCCGCGAACAGCCTTCGCCCTGGGCCGAGGCGAGCGCATCGGGTCCGCCGAAGGTCACCGGCACCTCTTCCCAGGCCCGGTCCATCGCCTCGGGGCTGTCGTCGTCGGCTGCGTCGGTTTCGTCGGCCCCGGCAGTTCCTGCGCCGCGATCTCCATGCCGTGGCGGCGATAGAGGGCGGCGAGATCGACCATCGCCTGCCCGCGGTCGCGCGAGTCGCCGTGCACATGCTCGAAGAGCTGCAAGGATAGCGAGCGCGTCCGGTCGAACAGCCCAACATAGCGCTCCTGCGCGTCGAGCAGATCGCCGGCGCCGAGTTCGTCGATCAGCCGGCCGATCCCTGCCCGCTCGGCCGGCGGCACCGCGCCCTCGGTGGCCAGGATGGCGCGCAACTCCTCGCGGTGGGCGATAACCTCCGCATCGGGATAGGCGAGCAGCGCCGAGAGAACCTTGAAGCTACGCATTACTCGATCTCCATCGGGTTGCGGGCCTTGGACTTCGTCTTGTTGGCCCCGAACAGGCTCGCCGTGCTCGTCCCGTCGGAACAGCCATTGCCGAACGAGAAGCCGCATGCGGCGCGTAAATCAAAGGCGTTCTCCGCGTATTCGCGGTGGGTGGTCGGGATGACGAAGCGGTCTTCGTAATTGGCGATCGCCATGTAGCGGTACATCTCGTCAACCTGGGCCTGGGTCAGGCCGACGCGGGCGAGCACCCCGGCATTGACCGTGCCGTTTACATGGCGATCGCGCATATGGACGCGCATGGCCAGCATGCGCTCGAGCGCGCGGATGACCGGTTCCTCGTCGCCCGCCGTCAGGAGATTGGCGAGATACTTGACCGGAATGCGCAGCGAGCGGATGTCCGGCAGCTCGCCGTCGAAGCCGACCTTGCCGCGATCGGCCGCCGCCTGGATGGGCGACAGTGGCGGCACGTACCAGACCATCGGCAGGGTCCGGTATTCGGGGTGAAGCGGCA
>JACQAF010000316.1 GCA_016195145.1 Rhodospirillales bacterium | reverse complement strand
GGCCGGAAAGGGCGCGCCGCCAGAAGCGTTCTGGATCACTCCCATTCCAGCGCCCCCTTCTTCCATTCGTAGATGAAGCCGACAGTCAGCACACCGAGGAAGACGACCATCGACCAGAAGCCGAACATGCCGATCTCGCCGAGCGTCACCGCCCACGGGAAGAGGAATGCAACCTCCAGATCGAAGATGATGAACAGAATGGCGACGAGATAGAAGCGCACGTCGAATTTGCGGCGCGCATCGTCGAACGCCTCGAAGCCGCATTCATAGGCGGACAGTTTTTCGGAATCCGGTTTCTGGCGGCCGGCGATCAGCGAGGCCAGCACAAGAACCAGCGCCAGACCGCCGGCGATCCCGATGAAGATCAGGATCGGGAGATATTCGCTCAGCATCGTAGTTAGCTGGCCGTTCATCTCGTCCCACCTTAGCTGGCTACGACTCCACCCGATGCGGACTATCGTCCTGCCTATCGAGATAGCCGTCCCCGGCGCAGAAAACAACGACGTTGAATGCCTGTGCCGGGCAGAAATCGTGATCGATTTGAATTATCTGCCCGAACCTGTTGCAACGCAACAGCAACGGACGGGAAAACGACCAGAAACGGCGAGGAATGGCGCGAGCGACGGGACTTGAACCCGCGGCCTCCGGCGTGACAGGCCGGCGCTCTAACCAACTGAGCTACGCCCGCAGAAGCGCCTTCCTCAAGAGGGGGTTGATGTACAGGGTGCCATCCGCCAAGTCAAGAAACCCGGCCGTCCTGGCTCCCTGCCCGTCAGGCGACCGTTCTCCTACCCATATGGAGATGGAGAGAGCGTATTGCACCTCCCTGACATGACTTCCGGCCAGGGTGGTGCCTACCCCTCCTACCCAACGGCCGCCGGGCGCTGCTCGGGGTAGAGCCCAAGCAATCCCTCGCGGTTGGCCGGCGCCACCCCGCGTTCGGTGATCAGCGCCGTCACCAGCCGGGCCGGGGTTACGTCGAAAGCGTAATTCGCCGCCGAGCTGCCCGGGGCGGCAATGTCGACGGTTTCAATTCGTCCATCGGCCGTTCGACCGGTCATATGGGTGATCTCGCGTGCCTCGCGCTCCTCGATCGGTATTTCCTTCACCCCGTCGCCGATCCGCCAATCGACGGTCGGTCCTGGCAGGGCGACATAGAACGGCACCCGGTTATCGGCTGCCGCCAGCGCCTTCAGATAGGTTCCGATCTTGTTGCACACGTCGCCATTGGCGGTGACCCGGTCGGTGCCGACGATGCACAGATCGACCAGGTTGTGCTGCATCAGATGCCCGCCGGCATTGTCGACGATCACGGTATGGGGAACGCCGTGCCGGCCAAGCTCCCATGCGGTGAGCGAGGCGCCCTGGTTGCGCGGCCGGGTTTCATCGACCCAGACATGCACCTTGACCCCCGAATCGTGGGCGAGATAGATCGGCGCCAGCGCGGTCCCCCAATCGACCGTCGCCAGCCAGCCAGCATTGCAGTGGGTAAGAATACGCAGCGGCCGCTTGCCGCCGAGCCGTTCCGTTTTCACCCGAAACAGCCCCAGACCGTTTTCGCCGATCGCCCGATTGATCGCGACGTCCTCATCGCAAATCGCCGCTGCCCGCTCATAGGCCGCCTGGGCGCGGTCGTTCGGCGCCAGCAGGCGCAGGTGCTGGCGCATCTGGTCGAGCGCCCAGCGCAGGTTGATCGCCGTCGGCCGCGTCGCCAGCAGCATATGGTACGCGCCATCGAGGGCCGCATCGCTGGGGTCGGCACGCATCGCCAACGCGATGCCGTAAGCGGCCGTCGCGCCGATCAGCGGCGCGCCGCGCACCTGCATGGTGCGGATCGCATGCGCCGTCGCTTCCATCGTCGCGAGGCGGACGGTTTCGAAGGCGTGCGGTAGCCGCGTCTGGTCGATCACCTCGACTGACCAGCCGTCTTTGCCTACCCAAATCGTACGATACGCGACGCCATCGACTTTCATACCGAGCACTCCCCAGCCCGTCCAGCCCGTCCGCGCGGGTCGACTCTGCATTATCCACGCACTCTATGAACACCCTCCATCGCGGTCAAATAGTCCGCTCGGACAGAACTCCACTTTTAACATCCAGCGCAACATCGGCTTTTACAGAAATTTAAGGGAGTTTTAGAGGAGATTTAAGCTTTCTGGTTCGTAATGGGAAGCGAGTTAACAGCGGTTGTGAAATCCGCCGCCCTGCCGCCCGAGGTGTTCCTGATGTTACGAGCTGCGACGACATTCTTCTCCTCCGCCCCGTCGGTGGGGCCCGAAGGCCCTGGCGTTTTCGAACAGCAAGCGATGCTCCGCGCCGCCTTCGCGCCGCGTCATGGACATTTATATTCCTATCTGCTTCTGATGCGCTTTGCGCTGGTCAACCTTATCGCCGCCGCACTCCTTGCCGCGGCCTATTTCCAAGGCTGGGTTGACCTGGTCATCGCCGCCGACCCGACGCGCCAGTGCCTCTTGATCGCAGCCGTCTTCGCCGGCGGCATGTTTGTCTGTAGCCAGCGTATCTGGCGTGTCAGCCAGGAACTCAACCAAGTCGACGAGCCGACCCCGGACCCGCGTTCGAAGGCCAGCCAGTATCTTACGCTGATCCGCCACAACGACGGCGAAAGCCGATCGATCCTCGCCTCGACGATGCGCGCGAAACTCGTCGCCCGTAACGGCGTCGTTCGCCATGTGGCCAACACGCTGGTGATTCTTGGCCTGATCGGCACGGTGATCGGCTTCATCATCGCCCTTTCCGGGGTTAAACCGGATGCGGCCAGCGACGTAAAGGCCATCGGCCCGATGATCTCGACCCTCATTCTCGGCATGTCAGTCGCGCTGTACACGACGCTGGTCGGCGCCATCCTCAACATCTGGTTGATGATCAATTACCAGATGCTGACGACCGGCACCGTCAACCTCGTCGCAGCGATCATCGAGCGCGGAGAGGCCGATGGCGGACAATGATATCTTCGGCAACGATGACGACAGCGGCACGGTTTTTCGCGACGTCATAACGCTGGCGTTATGCGGCTTCGTCGCCATCGTTCTACTGCTGCTGCCGCATCTCAATCCGCCAGTCAACGCGGCGACGATCGAAAGCATCACCGCGCCTGGCAATGTGGTTGTCGAGATCCGCTGGCCGGACGAACTCGACACCGACGTCGATCTTTGGGTCCAGGGCCCGGGCGACGCGCCGGTCGGCTATTCGAACAAGGGCGGTCGGTTGTTCAACCTGCTGCGCGACGATCTTGGCAAGTTCGGCGATGCGACCGACCTCAATTACGAAATCGCCTATAGCCGCGGCATGCCGCCCGGCGAATACACGGTGAATGTTCACCTTTATCGCAACCTATCGGGGGTTTTTCCGATCCCGATCACGGTTGCGGTCAGCTTCAAGCAAACGGCCGATGCGCCGGCCAAGCAGCTCCTCGCCACCAAGCTGGAGCTTCGCCGCGAAGGCGAGGAACTGACGGCTTTTCGCTTCACGCTCGACGACGCTGGCCGGCTCGTCACCGGCAGCGTCCATAACCTGTACCGACCCTTGCGGTCGTCGGCCCCCGGCTGAGCGCCAGGCTGAGAGGAGGCTAACGCCATCATGGACGATCTATTTCATCTGTTCGCTGCTGGGCTGTTTCTCGCCGCGCTGCTGACCAGCATCAGCATCTGGGCGCCGCGTCGCTTTTTCGTCAAGGCGGCGGCGGTGGGTCTTGCGGCGCTGTTCGTTCCGTTGAGCTATGCGGGGCTTTCCGGCCTCCTGTCGCGACCGAAACCCGCCAGCCTCGAATGGGCCCGCAAGACGATTCCCGAGGCCGCCGTCCTCGGCTCCAGCATCCGCGAGGGCGAAGGCATTTATCTGTGGCTGCAGATGCCCAATGTCGGCGAACCCAGGGCCTATGTCCTGCCGTGGAACCGGCAAATGGCGCAGCAGCTTCAGGAGGCCACGCGCGAGGCGGAGAAGAGCGGCACCGGCCTGCGCATGCGCCTGCCTTTCGAGCGCAGCCTGGATAACCGGGAGCCGAAATTCTACGCCCTGCCTCAACCCGCCCCGCCCCTCAAAGACGCGGTCGAGCCGCCGACTTATTTCAAGCACCCGAGCACCGACGCCTGAGTGCCTGGCGGCGGCGCAGCCGGCCTCGACGATGGTGGGCGATGAGGGGATCGAACCCCCGACCCTCTCGGTGTAAACGAGATGCTCTACCGCTGAGCTAATCGCCCCCTGCCTATATCCTACGACAGTTACGCACGCCAATCTGCTCGTCGGCTGTCCCAAAGGCGGCGAATTGTCCCCCGATAAAAAGACATGCCGGCCGCTCTGTAAAGAGCGGCCGGCGCGTCGGCACGAAACTTGTAAGAAACGGTGCTAGTTTACCGCATCCTTGAGCGCCTTGCCGGCCTTGAATTTCGGCTGTTTTGAGGCCGGTATGGCGATCTCGGCCCCGGTTCGCGGGTTGCGCCCCGTCGAGGCCTTGCGCTGGGAGACGCTGAACGTGCCGAACCCGACGAGCCGGACCTCCTGGCCCGTCTTCAG
>JACQAF010000315.1 GCA_016195145.1 Rhodospirillales bacterium | reverse complement strand
GCCCCGGCGGACCAGCTCGGCGCGGAACTCGACAAATTTACGGACGTTCTCCATCGCCCTGTCGGTCGTCGTCTTGCGCTCCGCCGGCATCAGCGACAGCCATCTGGTCATCCGCTCCTCGATCGTCTTCAGGTTCTTGAGCAGCGGCGCGCCGAATTTTTCAGCCTCGGCGACATCGCGCGCCATATAGACCCCGCGCGAATCCATCACCACGGCGTTGATCAGGCCGTTGACCTGTTCGCCGATCACGGCGCGCTGCGAGGCAAGGGCGATCTCATCGACCCTGGCGTTATAGGTCATCATTCCCTCAAGGCCGAGCGCGCCAATGACCGCCGCGACCAGCGACAACAAACCGACGATCGAATAGATTTTTGCGCCGATTTTCATCCTGCGCAGGAACTGCATCGCGATGCTCCCGTTCGGCTTGCCGGTTCGCCGGCTGTTCGGTCTCGCTGACGAGACTTTATTTGCAGCGCGCGCCAAAACGGACGGATGACCGCCCTTGTCCGGCCCAAGCTGGAGATACTGATTTACGTCACATTGGCTAACAAAAGGTTGACGCCGCGCCGCAAATACCTTGTGCGCCTGCCAAAACCCCGACCGGGTGGTGCGGATGCCGGGCTTGTTCCCGCCCGGCGAGTGGGCTAGGAGTCGCCCATGGCCAGCCCCGCACGCACCCTGTCGCCGGCGGACGCGCTCGACCGCATCAAGGCGGCGGTCGGCCCCAAGGGCCTGATTGGCGATCCGGCTGACATGACGCCTCACCTCGTCGAGCAGCGCGGTATCTACAGGGGCAAGGCGGCGCTGGTCGTCCGCCCGGCCTCGACCGCCGAGATCGCCCAGGTGGTCGCCATCTGCGCCGAGGCCGGCCTCGCCATCGTGCCCCAGGGAGGCAATACCGGCCTCGTCGGCGGCGGCGTGCCGCACGAGCATGGCGGCGAAATCCTCCTCAGCCTGTCGCGCATGAACCGCATCCGGGCGATCGATCCGCTCAACGACACGATCATCGTCGAGGCGGGCTGCATCCTCGCCAATATCCAGAAGGCGGCGGCCGAGGCCGACCGCCTGTTCCCGCTAAGCCTCGCCGCCGAAGGGACGTGCCAGATCGGCGGCAATCTTTCGACCAACGCCGGCGGGGTCCAGGTCCTGCGCTACGGCATGGCGCGCGATCTCGTGCTCGGGCTCGAAGTGGTGCTGCCCGACGGGCGGATATGGGAAGGCCTGAGCGGCCTGCGCAAGGACAACACGGGCTACGACCTCAAGCAGCTTTTTCTCGGGGCCGAGGGGACGCTCGGCGTGATCGCCGCTGCCGTCCTCCGCCTGTTTCCCCGGCCGCGCGAGGTTGAGACGGTGTTCTGCGCCATCCGCGACCCGCAAGCGGCGATCGAGCTGCTTGCCCGGGCGCGCGCCGGCATCGGCGACGCGGTCACCGCCATCGAGCTGATCTCGGATACGGCCCTCGGCATGGTACTCGCCCATGTGCCGGGGACCGCGCACCCCCTTGCCGCCCGGCATCCGTGGTGCGTGCTGATGGAGGCCTCGGGCGGCGACACTGGCGGGGCGCTACGCCGCGGCCTCGAACGGGTGTTGGCCGCGGCACTGGAGGACGGGCTGGTCGCCGACGCGACGATCGCCGCCAGCACCCAGCAGGCGCGAGCCCTGTGGCGGCTGCGCGAGGCGATCAGCGAGGCCCAGAAGCCCGAGGGCGCCTCGATCAAGCACGACGTCTCGGTGCCGGTGTCGGCCGTTCCCGCCTTCATCGCCGAGGCGACGGCCGCCTGCGAGCGCGCCCTGCCGGGCGTGCGCGTCGTCGCCTTCGGCCATGCCGGCGACGGCAATATCCACTTCAACCTGAGCCAGCCCAAAGGCGCCGACGGGCCCGCCTTCGCCGCCGACCGCGACCGCTTCAATCGCATCGTGCACGACATCGTCGCCGGCCATGGCGGCTCGATCTCGGCCGAGCATGGCATCGGCCGCCTGAAACGGGCCGAGCTGGCCCATTACGCCCCGGCGGTGAAAATCGACCTGATGCGCGCCCTCAAGCATACCCTCGACCCCCAGAACATCATGAACCCCGGCAAGGTGATCCCGTGAGCACATATACCGCCCCCCTGAACGAGCTCGGCTTCGTCCTCGAGGAAATCGCCGGCCTGCCGCGCATCGCCGCCCTGCCCGGCTACGATCACGCCACCTCCGACCTGGTCGGCCAGGTGCTCGAGGAAGCCGGCAAGGTGGCGAGCGAGGTTCTGGCGCCGCTCAACACGGTCGGCGACCGCACGGGATCGGTGCTGGAAAACGGGGTCGTGCGCACCCCGCCCGGCTTCAAGGAAGCCTATCGCCAGCATGTCGACGGCGGCTGGAACAGCGTCCCCTTCGACGCCGAACACGGCGGCCAGGGCCTGCCCTGGGTGGTGGCGACGGCGATCCAGGAGATGTGGACCTCGGCCAATTTCGCCTTCAACCTCTGCCCGCTGCTCAACCTCGGCGCGGTCGAGCTGCTCCAGGCCCACGGTTCGGCCGAGCAGAAGCGCCTGTTCCTGCCCAAGATGGTGAGCGGCGAGTGGACCGGAACCATGAACCTCACCGAACCGCAGGCGGGCTCGGATGTCGGCGCGCTGCGCACCCGGGCCGAACGCGCCGACGGCCATTACAAGATCATCGGCCAGAAGATCTTCATCACCTACGGCGAGCACGATTTCACCGACAACATCATCCATCTCGTCCTCGCCCGCACCCCCGGCGCGCCCGCCGGCAGCAAGGGCATTTCGCTGTTCGTCGTGCCCAAGTTCCAGGTCGGCCCCGACGGCCAGATGGGGCCGCGCAACGACCTGCGCTGCGTCTCGCTCGAGCACAAGCTCGGCATCAACGCCTCGCCGACCTGTGTGATGGCCTATGGCGATAATGGCGGGGCGACCGGCTACCTGATCGGCGAGGAAAACCGGGGCCTCGAATACATGTTTACCATGATGAACAGCGCCCGGCTGAATGTCGGCCTGCAGGGCGTCTCGATCGCCGAACGGGCCTATCAGCAGGCCCGGGATTTCGCCCATACCCGGATGCAGGGCTATGACATGGCCAAGCGCGGCGACGGGCCGGTGCCGATCATCCGTCATCCCGACGTGCGGCGGATGCTGCTGGTCATGCGCGCCAATACCGAAGCCACCCGGGCGCTGGCCTATGCCGCCTATGCCGCGCTCGACCATGCCGACCGCCATCCCGACGCGGCCGAGCGGCAACGCTGGCAGGCGCGGGTCGATCTGCTGACCCCGGTGGTCAAGGCATGGAGCACCGATACCGGCGTCGAGGTCGCCTCGCTCGGCATCCAGATACATGGCGGGATGGGCTTCATCGAGGAAACCGGGGCTGCCCAGCACCTGCGCGACGCCCGCATCGCGCCCATCTACGAGGGCACCAACGGCATCCAGGCCAACGACCTGGTGTTCCGCAAGCTCGGCCG
>JACQAF010000314.1 GCA_016195145.1 Rhodospirillales bacterium | reverse complement strand
GAGATAGCGCAACGTGTTGCGCAGGCGCCGGTAGAGCTCCGCTTGATGCTTGAGGATTTCGGGGCCGATGCGCAGATCCTCGGAGTAATCCGAGCCGACGACCCACAGGCGCAGTATGTCGGCCCCCAGCTTGCCGACCACTTCCTGCGGCGCCACGACATTGCCGAGCGATTTCGACATCTTGCGGCCCTGCTCGTCGAGCACGAAGCCGTGGGTCAGCACGCCCTCGTAGGGCGCGCGGCCGCGCGTGCCGCAGGCCTCGAGCAGCGAGGAATGGAACCAGCCGCGATGCTGGTCGGAACCTTCGAGATAGAGCGAGGCCGGCCACTGGAGATCGGCGCGTTGTTCGAGAACGAAGGCATGGGTCGAACCGGAATCGAACCACACGTCGACGATGTCCTTCACCTGCTCGTAATCGGCGGGGTCGTATTTGGGGCCGAGAAAGCGCTTGGGATCGCTTTCGTACCAGGCGTTCGCGCCTTCCTTCTCGAAGGCGGCGGCGACGCGCTCGATCACGTCGGGGTCGCGCAAGGGCTCGCCGGTTTTCCTGTCGGCGAAGATGGCGATCGGCACGCCCCAGGCGCGCTGACGTGAAATGCACCAATCGGGCCGCGATTCGATCATGCCCCGGATGCGGTTGCGACCGCTGCCGGGGAACCAGCGCGTCGCATCGATGGCGGCGAGGGCCTTGTCGCGCAGGCCGTTATGCGACATCGAGATGAACCATTGCGGCGTGTTGCGGAAGATGAGCGGCGCCTTCGACCGCCAGGAATGCGGATAGGAATGGACGAGGCTGCCCTTGGCGAGAAGTCCGCCTGCCTCGATCAACGCCGCGATCACCGCGCCGTTGGCGTCGCCGGGCTTGCCGTCGGGCATATAGACGCGCTTGCCGGCGAAGAGCGGTACATGGGGGAAATAGGCTCCGTCATCGGCCACCGTGTCGGGCACCTCGACGCCGTGCTTGATGCCGAGCTCCCAGTCGTCGGCGCCGTGGCCGGGCGCGATATGGACGAACCCGGTGCCGGCCTCGGTGGTGACGAACTCGCCGGCGAATACCCGCACGTCGAAATCATAGCCCTTGCCGCGCAGCGGATGGGCGCAGACCGTGCCGACAAGATCGGCGCCGGCGAACGCGGCCTCGACCGCCATCTCGCCGATCTTGCACGCGGCGGCGAAATCGGCGGCGAGGTTCTTGGCCACGATCAGCCGGTCGCCGACGCGGACCAGGCTGCCTTCGGCGACCGATTTCACGGTCACAAGCTGGTATTCGATCGCCGCCCCGGCGGCGAGCGCGCGATTCCCCGGAATGGTCCACGGCGTCGTCGTCCAGATGACGATGGCCGCGCCCTCAAGCGCTGGCCGCGATCCCTTGATCACCGGAAAGCGTACATGAACGGTGGCCGATTTATGGTCGTGGTATTCGATCTCGGCCTCGGCCAGCGCCGTTTTCTCGACCACCGACCACATCACCGGCTTCGCCCCGCGATAGAGCCCGCCATTGAGCGCGAATTTGCCGATCTCGCGCACGATCTGCGCCTCGGCGGCATAGGCCATGGTCGAATAGGGATTGTCCCAATCGCCTTCGATGCCGAGACGGCGGAACTCCTCGCGCTGGATATCGATCCACCTGTCGGCGAATTCGCGACATTCGCGGCGGAACTCGCCGACCGGCACCTTGTCCTTGACCTTGCCCTTGGCGCGGTAATCTTCCTCGATCTTCCATTCGATCGGCAGGCCGTGGCAATCCCAGCCCGGCACATAGATCGCATCCTTGCCCAGCATCTGCTGGACGCGATTGACCGTGTCCTTGAGAATCTTGTTCAGCGCGTGGCCGGTATGGAGATGCCCGTTGGCGTAGGGCGGGCCGTCGTGAAGGATGAATTTCGGCCGGCCCTTGGCGGCCGCGCGCAATCGCCCGTAAAGGTCCATCTGGTGCCAGCGGGCGAGGGTCTCCGGCTCGCGCCGGGGCAGCTCGCCCTTCATGGCGAAATCGGTGCGAGGCAGAAAGACGGTCTTCTTGTAGTCGGTCGTCATTGCGCGAACTCGCGGGCCCGCGCCTTGACCGCGGTCAGCACCCGCTCGACATGAACGATGTTGCGCATCGTCGCGGCGATGTGTTCGGCCGTCGTCGCCTCAAGGCCGCGCACCTGAACGTCGATCGCCAGTTCGCCGCCGCCGGCGCTGACCGCGCCATCGAAGCGCAGCGGAACCAGGCCGCGTTTGGCGAACAGTTCGAGCACCCGCGACATCACCGAAGCCTCGGGGGCGGCGAACACGGAAAAACACCAGGTTGGATCGGGTAAAAATTCACCAGCAGGCATGAAACGCGAACTCCTTGGCAGGCATCAATCGGCGGACGATAACGTCCCGGCCCTCGACGAGGACCGGGTTCGTAATTCGCCCGAGACGAGCCTTGCTAAGGAGTCGCTGCTGCATCGCGGCGGATCATAGGTAGCCGGGTCCGGGGGCGTCAACCCGCATGTTTGCCGCGCCGGGGCGGAGCTAAAGCTGCGGCCGGACGCGGACCGGAGCGGCCGGGCGGGCGAGCGCGGCGCGGGCCGCCTCGCCGTCGCGGCCGATCTGCGCCTTGAGGGCCTCGATACCGTCGAATTTGCACTCGGGGCGCAGGAAATCGATCAGCGCCACCCGCAGGTTCCGCCCGTAAAGATCGCCCGAAAAATCAAAGAGATGCACCTCCAGCCGCGGCGCGACCGCACCGCCGAAGGTAGGGCGCAGGCCAAGATTGGCCACCCCGTCGCGCCAGACGGTGCGCCCGCCCTCCTCGTCGCCGGCGCGCACGGCGTAAACGCCCAGCGCCGGATGGAGATAATCGTCGAGCAGCAGATTAGCGGTAGGAAAGCCGATCAACCGGCCGCGCGCATCGCCGCGGCGCACCCGGCCCTCGATCTCGAACGGCCGGCCGAGGAGACGCGCCGCGCCGCGCGGATCGCCGGCCCTGAGGCTGTCGCGCACCCCGGTCGAGGAATAGATGAGCGCCTCGGGCGACGCGTCGGGGTCGGCGGCGCCGGAGGGATCGGTGGCGATGACCGGCTGCATGACGGTCGCCCCCGCCCCGGCAACGGCGAGTCGGTCGCGCAGCATTTCGGGCGTGCCGCGGCGGCCCTGGCCGAAAACGAAATCGTAGCCGACGACCGCGTGCCGGACGGCCATCGCGCCGACCAGAATGTCGTCTATGAAGGCCTCGGCGCTGCGCTTGGCGATATCGGCGTCGAAGCGCAGGATGAAC
The DNA here is from genome assembly GCA_016195145.1 of Rhodospirillales bacterium. GTDB lineage: Bacteria > Pseudomonadota > Alphaproteobacteria > CACIAM-22H2 > CACIAM-22H2 > JACQAF01. The sequence continues at coordinate 8,500 of JACQAF010000314.1, read as the reverse complement.
AGCGTGTCGACGCCAAGCCCGGCGATCACCCGCACCTTGGTGCGCATGCGGGTGAGCAGAAAGGGCGGCGCGGCCGGCTGGAAGAAGCGGCGTGGATGCGGCTCGAAGGTCAGCACGGCCGAAGGCGCGCCCGCGGCCTTCGCCCGGCGCACCGCCTCGCCGATCACCGCCTGATGGCCGCGATGAACGCCGTCGAAATTGCCGATGGCGAGAACCGCGCCCCGCGCGGCGGGCGGCAAATCGGTGAAATGACGATGAATCCGCATCCGGCGGCTCGTACTAGCCGTTGTCGAGAAGCCCGGAGAATAAGCGCAAGCCGGTCCCGCTGGCCAGCGACTAACGCGGGCCGCCGCCGTTGGCCATTTCGACTACCGCCTTGCGCCCCGGCTGGTTGTCGCTCGCGGCGGCGCGCGGCGGCTTGACCGCGGCGCGCAGGGGGACCATCACCACCGCCTCGCCTTCGAGCACGACCTTATCGCCGACCGAGACCACGGTCGACAGCGTCGCCCGGCGTTTTTCGGGCACGAGCTCGGTGATCGTCGCCCGCGCCTCGATCGTGTCGCCGACCCGCACCGGCGCCTTGAAGCGCAGCGACTGGCTAACATAGATCGCACCCGGCCCCGGCAGGCGGGTGCCGATCACGGTCGAAATGAAGCTCGCCGTCAGCATGCCGTGGGCGATGCGGCCGGAGAACATGGTGTTGCTGGCGAAGACTTCGTTGATGTGGACGGGATTGGTGTCGCCCGAAATGCCGGCGAACAGGACGATATCCGTCTCGGTGACCGTGCGGGCATAAACCGAGGTCTGACCCAGCTTGAGGTCTTCGTAATAAAGGCCGTGCAGCTCGTCGAGGCTCATGGGCGGTCATCTCCGGCCGGCATCGTCATGTTGCGATGCAATATATATAGCGACCAAAACTATAAACATCTTGCGGCAGTGCGGCAACAGCTTATGCCTGCACGGTAAATAGCCGATGAATCGTTGTGCAAGCGCAAATAAAAGCAATAGGTTAACGCCCCGAAACCGTCCCGGAAGGCAGGCTTATGGACCCCCGACCGGGTTGTGGTAGGGTGCCGCCCATCGTCCTTGCTGCCGCGCTGGGGAGGCGCGCCGACCCGTGAAACTGACCCGAGCCCCGGTAATTCCCAAGGTTAGGGAACACGCCCAGATCACGATGACCGACGGCACGACCCTCAACGGCTATATGTTCGTCGAGGCGACCAGCCGCATCCAGGACGTGCTCAACGACACGGCGCCGTTCTTCGCCTTCGTCGACAGCAACGACGAAATCCTGCTGATCAACAAATCGGCCGTGGTGCGGGTTCGGCCTCACGACAACCGCTAACCCGCCCCGGCCCAACGCCCCTCTGGCCACCGACGGCCCCAACATGGCTTCGCCGCCCCAACCCGATGATCGCCGGCAGACCCTCGCCGGGATCGACCTGCTCGCCGGCCTCGGCCGCGCCGAACGCGTGGCGGTCGAGCGCCGCTGCCGCTGGCGCAGCTTCGCCGCCGGCGAGCAGATCATCGACCGCGAGACCGAAACCCAGGACGTGTATTTCGTCGTCGCCGGCCAGGTGCGGGTGGTCAATTACGCGCTGAGCGGTCGCGAGGTGAGCTTCGACGACATCGCCGCCGGCGGCTATTTCGGCGAGCTGGCCGCGATCGACGGCGAGCCGCGCTCGGCCAATGTCGTGGCGACGGCGGAGACGCTGACCGCATCGCTGCCCGGCCCGGCGTTTATCGAGGCGATGGCCGCGCACCCGTCGGTGGCGCTGGCGCTGATGCGCCGGCTGAGCGAGGTGGTGCGCCACTCGACCGGCCGGATCATGGACCTGAGCTCGCTCGGCGCGCATAACCGCATCTATGCCGAGCTACTGCGCATGGCCAATGCCGGCGTCGTCGCCGCCAACCGCGCCGCCATCCGGCCGATCCCGCCGCACGCCGACATCGCCGCCCGGGTCAGCACGACGCGCGAGACGGTCGCCCGCGTGCTCAACGAGCTCGCCCGCAAGCGGCTGGTCAAGCGGGAAGCGGGCGCGCTCCTTATCCTCGACGTGTCGCGCCTCACCGACATGGTCCACCAGTTCCACGTCGATTAGCGCCCCAAAACCGCCGCAAAAACGTCCCGGCAATGCCCCGTTCGGCGCATTGAAAAGCCGCCATCGCCGCGCATACATGGCCAGCATGATTGTAACGGCCATGACTGTGACGGCGGTCACGGCGCGCACCGGCCCCGGCGGGGCATGATCGGCGCGCGCCAGGGATCGGCCGTCATCGGGCCCCGAGGGGACGAAACGATGACCAGTCTCAAGGCGTTGCTTGTCGCCCTGCCGCTCGTCCTGCTGGCGATGGCGTTGTCGCTGCCGGGCGAGGTCTGGTTGTGGGGACGCTTCTAACCCGGACGGGCGGATAGCGCCCGGCGGGCCTACTCTCTCCGGAAACTCGGGGGGCCGGACATCCCGTCCGGCCCCTTTTTTCGCGGCCGGGACCGCTGGCGGCTTGGCGAACAGGAAATTGGCCCGCAGGCGTAAGTTCCATAGTAAATTACAGGGCGGATCTCGAAAAAAATCTTGAACAAAAAACCCGAGATAAGCCTAACCGGAAATTGCAGGCCATGTAAAAAAGGCATCGCTCTGCTACGGTTGGCATGCCCAGTGCAATCCCGTTGAAAAGGTTTCGTGAGAAAAAATGAGCCAGGTCGATTTTTGGAGCAGCAACCCCTGCGGGGCCGATGGCGAATTTTCCCAGATTATCGAGCAGCGATACCGGCTGGAGCCTTGGTTGCCCCGAGACTTGCGAACTATCCCCTCAAATCGCGGAAAATACCTTGAAATCGGCTGCGGTCAGGGGGCCGATGCATTTTTAATTTGTTCGACTCTGAATAAAGACGATGAGTACCACGCCGTCGACTATTCGAAGGAGAGCATCCGGCGCGCCGTCACTTTCGTGGACGATGCGAAGCAGCATCTAAACCTTAGGGTCACTCCAAGATTTGCCTGGGGAGATGCTCTCAACCTTCAATACTCTGATTGTGAATTTGATTTTATCTATTCTATGGGTGTGATTCACCATACACCCGCCCCTCAGAAAGCCATTGATGAAGTATTTCGGGTTTTAAAGTCTGGAGGGCATGCGAGGATATTTCTCTACCGTCGAGGCTCCCCAAAGGTAGGGGCGGCTAAAGTCCTTCGTTTGACACAGGGGCTCGCGGATAAAATCCTGCGCCAGGAGCGGTGCATCTATAAATTATTGTCTAGAAAAAAATCGAAATTCTTTGGCTCTATGGTTTTAGAGTGCTTCGGCGTCCCGTGGATGGAATGGTATTCAGAAAAAGATTTGCGGACTATGTTTAGAAATTACAGCTCAGTGGACATACAGCCATTTGGATATAATTTCCCGCGATTCTCAAAAATGGAAATCGATGGATACAATAATTTTGGCGTATTTTACAAAATTGAAGCTAGAAAATAAGCATTCAGCGCCAAAATGATCGCCATGTGCTTACGGATATCCTCATAATAAGAGAATAGTGGCGGATACCATACGCCGAAGCCTGGGGCTTTCATGCCCTCTACTGGCTGATTTTTCCGGCTGGGTACTATCCGTCCCTGCCGTTCTGGGACCGCGATCTGCTGTCGTTCACGCTGGGCAATGTGCTGCCCTTCGCCAGCGGCCTCAACCCGGCGCGGCGGGACGTGCTGCTACGGCTGTTCGAGTTCCGGCCCGGCGAAATCCCGATATCGCAGGCGATCGAATACTGGTCGATCGCGCAATCGGTCACCGGCGCCGTGCTGCTGTTCCTGTTCCTGCTGGCGATCCGCAACCGCTTCAAGATCGGCTAGGGCGCGGCCTTAGCGCTTGAGGAACGGGTTGGTCGCCCCGCGCTGGCGCGACGGGAAATGGACCGACAGGTATTCGACGACCAACTTGCGGTCCGCGGGGTCCAATTCGGGCATGCCGTGGCGGGCCATCATGTAATCGATCGTGTCGTCCCAGCGGGCGCGGCTCATCCCCTGCTGGGTGACGATGGCCATGCCGTGGCAGGCCGTGCAGCTATAGAAGGTTTCCTCGCGGCCCGGCCCCTCGGGCAGGTTCTCGGGCTCATCCTCGGTCGCCGTGGCCGGGGTGGCGGCGAACCACCACCCCGCCGCCAGCGCCGCCGCCAGGATCAGGCCCGCGCGTACAAACGCCATTCGCGCGCGCCTTGCCCGCGGCTATGCCTTGACCAGCACGGCGACGCGCTGGAACGGGTTGCCGCCATAGCCTTGCGGGTTCCAGTTGCCGGCGACGTGGGGTTGCATCTTGCCGTCGGAATCGGTGGCGCGGGTCCAGATTTCGTAATAGCCCTCGCTCGGCACCGCGACCTTCCCCTGCCAGCGCTGCCAGGCGTATTTGTTGTGCGGGTTCTGGACCGTCATCTTGTTCCAGCTGACGCCGTAATCGACCGAGACGTGCACGGCGCGCACCGTCTTCTCGCCGGCCCAGGCGTGGCCGCGCACCGCGATCTCGCGCGTGCCGGCCGGCAGCTCGGTGCCGTTGGCGATGTTGGTGAGCAGCGCGCGCACCGGCATCGATTCGAGAACCTTCATGTTCGAATCCGGCGTCTTGCCGCCGGGGACCATCGGCACCTTGGTGACGCGATAGGACGCGCCGCCCATGCCGGGGCCGTCATGCTCCTTGTCGCGGATCCAGATGCGGGTCAGCCATTTCTGCGAGGTCGAGCCCGGCCAGCCGGGGCAGACGACGCGCAGCGGCGCGCCGTGCATCACCGGGATCGGCTTGCCGTTCATGCGCACCGCGATGAGGGTGTGTTCCTCCATCGCCTTGGCGATCGGCACGCCGCGCGAGATGGTCGGCCGGTTGGGGTCGCCCGACAGATGCGGATCGGCGCCGTAATGGCCGGTATAGACCGCGCTCGATTTGAGGCCGGCCGCCTGCAGCACGTCGCGCAGCGGCACGCCGGTCCACTCGGCGCAGCCGATGGCCCCGTTGCCCCACTGGTTGCCGCGCGTCTCGGGCGCGAAGAACGACCGCCCGTTGCCGCCGCATTCGACCTGCATCCGATAGGTCTTGAGCGTGAAGCGGTTGAGAAGCTCGCCCAGGGTCAGCGACAGCGGCTTGTCCACCTCGCCATCGACGGTCAGCTTCCAGGTGTTGATGTCCGCCGGCATCTCGGGGACGAGGCCGTTATTGCGGATGAAAAATTTCTCGACCGGGGTGACCGCATCGTCGAGCAGGTGATCGGGCGTTTCGGCGTTGAGCGGTTTTTCCTGCAACAGGATGAGATCGGCCTTGCCGTCCATCTTGAGGACTTTGGGGCCGGCCGCAGCGCCCGCCGCCGGGGTCTGGGCCATCGCCGCCGGGAACAGGCCGGACGGCATGTTCTGCGCGAACGGGATCGATGCGCCGACCGCAGCGCCCATCGTCGCCAGGCCCGCGCCCTTGAGGAATCCGCGCCGGCCGACGCCGTCTGCGCCCTTATCCGCACGCCGTCCGAAGACCAGCGCATCGGCGCGCTCCGGATCGTCGTTATAAAGCTCGATCAGCCCGCGTTCGCGCTTGGAACTCATGAATTTACTCCCCTGTTTGAACGACTTATTGAATTAGCTTTATTGAATGTAGATTGCCATTTTTGCGGCAAAAAGCAAGCGCGGTCAGATAGCGGCCGGGGACGGCCGCTATCCTCGCTGGAATCCTTGGCGATTTTCTGTGTGGCGGTCGGCGTCCTGGCGACGCCCTATTGCACGACCCGCCAGCTTCCGTCGGGCTGCCGGCAGGCGGTGCCGTAGGCGCGCTCGGTCTGGCCGCCGACCTGAACCGTCTGCTGGAACTCGCGGCAATATTCGCCGGTCGACTGGTTGCGTCCCTCGCGCACCGGCGTGACGTAGCCGCGATGGCCGGTATCGGGATTCGACCAGGCGATCGATTCGCCGATCGGCGCCGCGCGGGCGTGGCCTTCGGCGCGCTGGGCGTAAAGCTGGTCGGCGCGGTCGAGCGATTTGCCGGCCTCCGAACCGATCAATGCGCCGATCAGCGTACCGGCGGCCACGCTGGCGAGCTGGCCGCGGCCCTTGCCGAACTGGGCTCCGGCGACCGCGCCGCCGGCGCCGCCGAGAAGGCCGCCAATCGTCGTCTTGTTGGCCCCGATATCGCCCGGGCCGGCGTTACTGGCGCAACCGGCGACGAACAGAGCCGCCGCCGCCGTGATAGCAATAAGATGGATCCGCATATGTTTTCCCCTTTCGCCGGCATCAGGTTCCGGTTCACCGGCGATAACGCGCGGCGCAGGGCGGCTATTCCAGCCGGGAAAAGCCCGCAATCAGGCGGATTTCAGGCATTGCTCGACCGCGAGGCCGGCGGCGAGCAGCGCCCGGTCGGCGCCGTGCGGCCCGACCAGCATCAAGCCGGCCGGGGCCGCGCCCGGCGCATGGCACGACAGCGACAGGGCGCAGCGGTCGAAATAATTGGCCAGCGTCGGGTTGCGCAGGACGAGAAAATTGGCCTGGGTATAGGCCGCCTCGTCGGCGAGATCGGCGATAGGCGGGGCGATAATTGGCGTCGTCGGCATTAGGATCGCGTGATAGGGCGCGAGCTGGCCTTCGGCTTCCATGATCAGCGCCCGGCGCAACGCCAGCAGGTCGATATACTCGGCCGCCGATTGCTCCTGCCCGCGCAGGATGCGCGACAGCACGCGCGGATCGTAATGCGTTCCCTTGCGCGCGATCAGGTCGCGATGCCAGGCGAACGCCTCGCCCGCCGCCAGCCCGCCCTTGACCAGGGTTTCGGGCATGCGCTCGAACGCCGGAACGGCGATTTCGGCGAGGCGCGCCCCGCCGGCCGCCAGCCGGCGCAACGCCGACTCGAACGCGGCGGCGACGGTTGCGTCCATGTCGTCAAGCGCATAGTTCCGCGGGATCGCAAAGCTCAGCGCGGCGAGCGGCGGCGGCGCCGGCACGACCGGCGGCTCGCCGGCGAGAATCGCATCGACCAGCGCGCAGCAGGCGACGCTCGGCGCCAGCGGCCCGACCGAATCGAGCGAGGTCGAGAGCGGCAGCACGCCCGCGCGCGGCACGCGCCGCGCCGTCGGCTTGAACCCGGTCAACCCGCACAGCGCGGCCGGAATGCGCGCCGACCCGCCCGTATCGGTGCCGATGGCGGCGGCGGCCATGCCGTCGGTCACCGAGACCGCCGCCCCCGACGACGAACCGCCGGGAATGCGCCGCGCCGTGCGATCCCAGGGATTGGCCGGCGTGCCGTAATGGGGATTGAGGCCGAGGCCGGAATAAGCGAACTCGGTCATGTTGGTCTTGCCGACGATCACCGCCCCGGCGGCGCGCAACCGGGCGACCACCGGCGCATCGGCCGCCGCCGCCGGCGCGCCGACCAGCGCCGTCGAGCCGGCCCGCGTCGTCTCGCCCGCCACGTCGAACAGATCCTTGATCGAAACCGGAATACCGGCGAGCGGCGACGGCACGACGCCGTGCGCGCGCAGCCGGTCGCTCGCCCCGGCCGCCGCCAGCGCCGCGTCGGTATAGACGACGGTGACGGCGCGCATGCCCTCGCCGGCCGGATCGGCGATCCGCCCGAGCGCTTGCGTAACAAGATCGCGGCTGGTGCAGCGCCCCGCGACGAGATCGGCTTCCAGCTCGCGCAACGTCTTCATGCGCGCCGGCCTACGCAATGCTCGGTCGGGCTTGTGCCCGCCGCGCCGGCGTTATACTGGAAGACCAGATCGGAAGCGTCCAACCGCGGATGGGAAGCCATGGCATTCGAATTTTCCGAGCGATCGAACCAGCTACGCGAAAAACTGACCGCGTTCATGGATGCACATGTCTACCCCAACGAGCACGTCTATTACCAGCAGCTCGCGGCGCAGCCGACGCGCTGGCGCATTCCCCCGATCATGAACGAGCTAAAAGCCAAGGCGCGAGCCGAGGGCCTGTGGAACCTGTTCTTGCCCGGCCACGAGGGCGGCGCGGGGCTCAGCAATTACGATTACGCGCCGCTGTGCGAGGTGATGGGCCGTTCGCCGATCGCCCCCGAAATCTTCAACTGCTCGGCTCCCGACACCGGTAACATGGAAGCCTTGGCCAAATACGGCACCGAAGCGCAGAAGGAGCGCTGGCTGAAGCCGCTGCTGGCCGGCGAGATCCGTTCCTGCTTCGCGATGACCGAGCCCGACATCGCCTCGTCGGACGCAACCAACGTGCGCTGCCGTATCGTGCGCGACGGCGACGATTACGTGATTACCGGCCGCAAATGGTGGATCACCGGCGCGCCCGACCCGCGCTGCAAGATCGCCATCGTCATGGGCAAGACCGATCCCAACGGCCCGCGCCATCTCCAGCAATCGATGATCCTGGTGCCGATGGACGCCCCCGGCGTCAGCATCGTGCGGCCGCTCACCGTCTTCGGCTACGACCACGCGCCGCACGGCCACGGCGAGGTCGCGTTCGAGAACGTCCGCGTCCCGGCGAGCAACATGCTGCTCGGCGAG
>JACQAF010000318.1 GCA_016195145.1 Rhodospirillales bacterium | reverse complement strand
TCATCGACCGCATCTTTGGCCACGGCCTCAACCCGAGCTTTCCCGACTATATCGGCAGCAAGGTCGGCTTCGATTGCTGCCGGCCCTTCCCCTTCCGCTACGAGCACGACCGCGCCTTCTACAAGAAAATGTCGCTCGCCGGGCTCGACCTCGCGGCGCCCGAGATCGGGAAGCCTGCGCCGGCCAAGGCAAAGCCGGCGAAGGCCGGCAAGCCGGGCAAAAAGCCCCGCAAGCTCAGGAATCTCGCCGGCGGCGGCCAGGCGATGTAACGCGCCAAAAGGACACAGCAATGAACATCCACGGCATTCCCTTCAATATTACGCAGTGGCAAGACGTCGAACCCACTCAACATCCGGGCGTTACCGGCGTCGCGACATGGCGCACGCGTCAGTTCGGCCCGATCCGCGTGCGCATGGTCGATTACTCGCCCGGCTATCGCGCCGATCACTGGTGCCGCAAAGGGCATATCCTCCTGGTTCTCTCGGGCGAGATCACCACCGAACTGGACGATGGGCGCGTCCATATTCTCAAGTCCGGCGACAGCTTCCAGGTTGCCGATGACGACGGCGCGCATCTTGCCTACACGCCGGTTGGCGCTTCTCTATTTATCGTCGACTGACCGGCCGGCCTCCGCCGGACGGTTTGTCGCCGCTGTCTCCTTTTCCGGATTCCATGCTTTTCTTCGCGCCCCTCGCCCGCCGACCGATTGCCTTTCTGTGGGGCAGCCAGCTTCTGACCTCGACGGCCGAGGAGCTGTACCGCGTCGCCATGTTCTGGCTTGCGGCGACGCTGGTCGGCAGCGCCGCCGGCTATATCGCGGCGACGCAGCAGCTGATGGTCTTCGCCGTCGGCCTGTTCGGCGGCGTGCTGGTCGACCGCTGGAACAGCCGCAAGGCGATGGTCAGCGTCGATATCGTCCGCGCGCTGGCGCTGCTGGTCATCCCGGGGGTGACGCTGATCTGGGGCGTGCAGCTATGGACGCTGTTCTTCGTCGCCGCCATCGTCTGGGGCGCGCGCGGCGTCCATAACCCGGCGCTGCAGGCCGTCTTGCCGCGCATCGAGCCGTCGCGCGACGTGCTCCTCGCCCTCAACGGCCTGCTCGATACGACCAAGCGCCTTGCCCGCATTCTCGGCCCCGGCATGGCGGGGGGCATCGCCCTGTTCGTTCCCATCGAGCAGTTCTTCACCGTCATCGCCGGCATCTTCGCGCTCTCCGCCGTCGCGGTCGCCGCCCTCAAATCGCATATGCCGCAGGGCCGCCCGCCGCCGATCCCCGGAGCGCGGCGCGGCATCGCCGGCCTGATCGAGGATTTCGTCGCCGGCGTACGGACGGTGCGCGGGCACCGGCTGATGGTGTGGTCGTTTCACGCCGTCTGGGTGACCAACGTGCTGTGGACGATGGCGTTCACTCTCGGCATCGTTCTCCTCGTCCAGGAAAAACTCCCCGGCCATCTCGGCGCTTACGGCCTGATCGTCGCCGCATACGGGGTCGGCAACCTTGCCGGCAATTTCATCCTCGCCAGTCTGCGCTATGGTCCGCAGATCTGGTGCGTCTTTCCCGGCCGCATCGTCCTCGGGCTCGGTTTTTTCGGCATGGCGTTCGTCTCCGACGTGCCGCTGCTCATGCTGTCCGCCGGTATTGCGGCGGTGGGCGGTACGATGGGCGACCTGCCGTTCCTCGCCCTGATGCAGCGCGAATTCAACCCCAGCCAGATCGGCCGTATCTACGGCCTGAAGATGACAATCGAGAGCGCCGGCGGGGTCGTTGGGGCGCTGGCGGCAGCGCCGCTGCTCGGCGCGTTTTCGGCGGCGACGGTGGTTGGCGGCGCAGGCGTTACGCTGATTGCGTTCGGCGCGCTGACGGCGTGGCTGACGCGCGCCGACATCGCCAAGCGGATCGCCCGCGACCCGATTCTTTAGGCCGCGACCGGGCCGAGTTGCGCCGCCATGATCCGCCGCACGCCGAGGCGGGCGAAACTGTCGTTGGTCGCCGCGCGCGAGCCGCCGGTGTCGATGCTGCGGCAGGCGTCTTCGATCACGGTCACCGCGAAGCCCTCGCGGCGCGCATCCTCGGCTGAAAAACGAACGCAGAAATCGTAGGCAAGGCCGGCGAGAAAGACCCGGGTAAATCCCCGCTCGCGCAGATAGCCGGCAAGGCCGGTTGATGTCGTGCGGTCGTTCTCGAAAAACGCCGAATAGGAATCGATCGCGCGGCGGAAACCCTTGCGCACGATCATCTCGGCACGCGCCGCGTCGAACCCGGCGTGAAACGCAGCGCCGGACGTATCCTGGATGCAGTGATCCGGCCACAGGATCTGCGGCCCGTAGGGAAGATCGACCGTCTCGAACGGCTCCCTGCCCGGATGGGCCGAGGCGAAGGAGAGATGCCCCGGCGGATGCCAATCCTGCGTCAGCACGACATGCGCGAAACGCCCCATCAGCCGGTTGACCAGCGGCACGATTTCCTCGCCGCCCGGCACGGCGAGCGCGCCGTCGGAGCAGAAATCGTTCTGGATATCGACGACGATCAGGACGTCGGCGCGGCCGGCCACCGTTTGCCCTCCGTTACGCGTGCGGCCGGCGCCCGGACACCGCAGGCGCCGACGGGTTCCGCCTACTCCGCCGCCACCGACGGCAGGCCGGCGAGCGCCATGGCCAGTTCCTTCTCGTCGTAGGACTGGTCCTTGAGCTTGCCGGCGAAATAATCCATGTAGGCCTGCATATCGAAATGCCCATGGCCGCAGAGGTTGAAGAGGATCACCGTCTTCTTGCCCTCCTTCTTGGCCTTGAGCGCCTCGTCGATCGCGCCCCTAACCGCGTGATTGGCCTCGGGCGCGGGCAGGATGCCCTCGGCGCGGGCGAACAGGACGCCGGCCTCGAACACCGTTTTCTGGTGATAGGCGACGGCGTCGATCAGGCCCAGCTCCTTCACATGGCTGATCAACGGCGCCATGCCGTGATAGCGCAACCCGCCGGCGTGGAAGCCGGGCGGCACGAAGGTCGAGCCCAGCGTATGCATCTTGACCAGCGGCGTGAGATGCGCCGTGTCGCCGAAATCATAGGCGTATTTGCCTTTGGTCAGGCTGGGGCAGGCCGCCGGCTCGACGGCGACGATCCGCCGCTTGCGGCCGCCGCGCAACTGCTGACCGAGGAAGGGGAAGACGATGCCGGCGAAATTCGAACCGCCGCCGGTGCAGCCGACGATCACATCGGGATCGTCGCCGGCCATTTCGAGCTGCTTGATCGCCTCTTCG
>JACQAF010000317.1 GCA_016195145.1 Rhodospirillales bacterium | reverse complement strand
CCATGATGAAAGGCAAGCAACGCCATTACCGCCCGGGGGATGCAACCAATGCTTACCCGCGTGGCGGCGCGGCGCGGAACGGCGGCACCGGCGAGAAACCGGGCCGATCGGCCGCCCGTGGCGAGGAGTCCGGCGCCTCACACCCGGGGCGCGGCGGTCGGGTGTGGCTTTACGGCATTCACCCCGTCCTCGCCGCGCTCGCCAATCCCCGCCGGCGCTGCCTGCGCATTCTTTTAACCCCCGAGACCGAAACCACGCTCGGCCCGCGCCTCGACGTTCTCGGCCAGGGGCATCCGGGCGGATTGCCGCGGGCGGAAATCGTCGCGCGCGAAGCCGTCGATCGCGCCTTGCCGCGCGGCGCCGTCCATCAGGGGATCGCCGTCCAGGTGGACGGGCTCGACGAACCGGATATCGACGATATCTGCCGGGCGAACGAGGGGATCGATACCGCCCGCGTTGTCGTTCTCGATCAGGTCACAGACCCGCACAATGTCGGCGCGGTCCTGCGTTCGGCCGCCGCGTTCGGCGCCAGCGCCATCGTCCTGCCCGAGCGCAATTCGCCGCCGACCAGCGGCGTCCTCGCCAAGGCCGCCTCGGGCGCCATGGAGCGCGTGCCGCTGGTGCGCGTGGTCAATCTGTCGCGCGCGCTCGACCGCCTTAAACAGGCGGGATTCTGGTGCGTCGGCCTCGACGCCACGGCCCTGACCGCGATCAACGAAGCGGACCTGACCGGCAAGATCGCGATCGTCCTCGGCGCCGAGGGCGAAGGCCTGCGCCGGCTCACCCGCGAACGCTGCGACCTGATGGTCCGCATTCCCATCGGCAAAGGCATGGAGAGCCTGAACGTCTCCAACGCCGCCGCCGTCGCGTTGTACGAAATCGCGCGCCGCGGCTAACGCCGCGTCATTCCTTGTCTCGGCGCCCGCCCTCACGGTGAATTGAAGCCGGAATCGGCCGCCGGCCCTGCGACCCCGCGCCGCCGCGTGCTATTCGGATGGATGGCTGCGCTGTCGCAGTTTTCACCGAAGGGGGTTCGCATGATCGACCGCCGGATGATTTGGGTCCGCGCCCTGGCGATTGGCGCGATTGTTTTTACCCTGGCGCTGCCGGGCATGGCGACGGCGGCCCCGCCGGCCGACATCAAATCGATCCAGACCCGCCTGTCCTTCGACGATCTGGTGGCGCGGCTTGAAAGCGCCATCGCCGCCAACAAGATGGGCCTGGTCGCCCAGGCGAGCGCCAGCGCCGGCGCAGCCTCGCGCGGCGTCAAGATACCCGGCAACGCGGTGTTGATGGTCTTCCGCAACGATTTCGCCGTGCGCATGCTGGCGGCGAGCGTGCCGGCCGGGATCGAGGCGCCGATCCGCTATTATGTAACCGAAAACGCCGACGGCACGGCGACGTTGAGCTACCGGCCGCCGAGCGTCGTTTTCGCGCCTTACGGTTCGGCCAAGCTCGACGAGCTGGCCCGCGAGCTTGACGCGATCTTCGACAAGATCGGGCGCGACGCGACCGGCGGCTGATCCTGGAATCAGCTCTTTTCGGCCAGGGCCCGCTGCACCGCCGCGATCTGATCGTGAATCGAGATTTCGACGCTTGAGGTTACTTCGAGGCGGCGGTCCTCGAAGACGTTGCGCCGCGGATGCGCCTTGCGCCACCGCTCGACCGTCGTATCGCGGGCCCGGATCAAGGCCACGATCTGCGGATGGAAAAGCTGCACCATGCCCCCGAGCCAGCGATTTGCCGGCCATGAAGGCCGCGCCTGATCGACGACGAAACGATCGACCAGGCGGACGACGTCGCCGGCCCAGTACCAAGTTTCGGCCGTGACCCACCGATTGGTGGTGAACAGGCGCGTGGGAAATCCGTGAGCGTCCATCGATACGGCAACAAGATGGCAAAGATGATCGCTCTTGCCTCGCCGCGCGCGGCCCAATGGCGCAGGCCATATACCTTTCGGCATGCCCTCGGCGCGGATGAAGAGGTGAAAATGCCCATGTTCGGGCCACGCCCGCCCGCCCGGCGGATGGGCGTGATAGTAATACTGGGCGTGGCTTTCGGCGTCGTATACGTCGTCGGGCGGAAAATGCTCCCACTCGGCGAACGCGCCGTGCCCGCGCAGTACTTCGCCGACGACGTTGTCTTCGGTTTTCAACAACACGCGCAGGGATTCAAGGACTTCGACCCCGCCATCGGCCATCCGTTCGAGCCGGCGGTGCGAAAGACGTACAAAATCGGGAGCCGCGATGCTGCCGGGAGGAAGTTTCATCGAAACGCGCATACCGGGGGATCGGAAGGAAATGCGAACCGGCCGATTATACCGATCCCGGCCCCCGCCGGTGAGCGACTGTTCGCCGCAGGGGATTGAACAGCGAATCGGCCGGGACAACCCACGGCCGATAATTAATAAGGAGGCCAAAACAATACGGGCGGCGGGGCGAACCGTACTTTAGTCGCCGCGCGCCGCCCGCCGGTTCAGAGGAACCGATTATCCGGCTATGCTTACTTCTTTTTGGCCGCGCAGGGATTGCCCTTCGCCGCGCAGGGATTGCCCTTCGCCGCGCAGGGATTGCCCTTGGCCGCGCAGGGATTGCCCTTCGCCGCGCAGGGGTTGGTCTTGGCAGCGCAGGGGTTCTTCTTCGCACCGCACTGCGCTTGCGCTGGCGTCGCCGTGGCGACGCTCGCCGCCGCCAGACCGCCAGTGCCCGCCGCCGCGACCATCATGACCGGGATAACAGCCTTGGCGAGTGTCTTAAGCCTTTTGTTGATCATCTAATCCTCCGTTTTGAACGTTCATTTATCGAACCCAGACGCGTCTGTGATCGTTCGGTTCGAACGCCTTCACCCTAGCGCGTTGTCGATCTCCATACTCATAACAGGGGCGTGAGCGGCAACACATGTTTGTGAACGGCAGGAAGCGGCAACTATATGAACCATCGGCGAAATCGCCGTTGCGGCAGCGCCGATCCCAAGTCAACCCTACTTCACGCCCCCGAGTTTCGGCCAGTTTTCATCGGCCTTCTTGTTATAGCCGGGGATGTCCTGCACCCAGATGCTCTGCACATTAGGATTAAGGTTGAGATAGAGCTTGCCGTCAACGATCCGCCAGGCGGCAGGGTCGAAGCCCACTTTCACCCCCTGGCTGACCCCATAGGCGCAGAACCCGCCATATTGGGGCGCGTATTTTTCCGGGTTGGCGGCGAACAGATCGCGATGCTGGGCGCTGGCGAAACGCCATTCGGCCCCGTTCCACGCAAACTTGAACTCCGACGAGCCGCGGGCGGGTTTGCCGTCGGTGAAATAGGCGACCGGATCGAAGCCCTGTATGGCGATGCCCCGCGTCGCGTTGATCGCCTGCGCCCCGGCGGGCGCCGCCGCGCCGACGACAAGACCGGATATTATCAGCACGAGTCCGGCAAAAAGCCGCAATGTCCGAATCATGACCGAATCCCTCCACAGGCCGAATGTCACGCGCGGCAGAATGATCCAGGTCGAGCGCCGCCGAAAGTCACGAATTGGCGACGATACGTCACGTTCCGGTGAATGACGGCCGAAATTCAACCCGGTCCGCCCGCCAACTCGGCGAGGCAGGCGTCGAGAATATCGAGCGCCGCCGACATCTCGGCCTCGGTCGTCACCAAAGGCGGGGTTAACGTCAGCACGTTGCCCATCGTGACCTTAAAACTGAGACCCTGTTCCAGCGCCCGGTACATCACCCGCTCGGCCGCGTCGGCGGCCGGCGCCTTGGTCGCGCGATCGCTAACCAGTTCGATACCGATGAGCAGGCCGCGCCCGCGTACGTCGCCGATCAGCGTATGCCGCGCCTTCATGTCGGCGAGCCGCGCCAGCGCCCATGTTCCCACTTTGCGCGCGTTATCGACCAGCCCTTCGTCCTCGATGATCTCGATGGTCGTCAGCGCCGCCCGCGCCATCACCGGGTTTTTCTCGTGGGTGTAATGGCCGAACGCCCACGCGCCGGCCACGTCCAGTTCCGGCCGGCATAGCGTCGCCGCGATCGGCAGGATGCCACCGCCCAGCGCCTTGCCGAGCACGAGGATGTCGGGCACGACCCCCTCGTGCTCGCAGGCGAACATGCGGCCGGTCTTGCCGAGGCCGGTCGGAATTTCGTCGAAAATCAGCAGCGCGCCATGCGCATCGCATGCCTCGCGCACCGACCGCCAGTAACCCGGCGGCGGCAGGTATGGCACTGCGCGCGCCGGCTCGGCGATCACCGCCGCCACATCGCCCTCGCGCTCCAGCACATAGCGCACATACGACGCGCACGCCATCTTGCAGCGATCGAGATCGGGCCGGCCGTCGATATCCGGATGCCCGTAGGGGCAGCGATAGCAGGCGAACGGCGCGACATGCTCCGCCCCCGGCAACAGCGGCCCGATGGGCCCCGCCCGGAACAACTGTTCGCCGCCGACGCTCGCCGCCCCGAAGCCCGCCCCGTGGAAGGAATCCCAGAACGAAACCGTCTTGAACCGACCGGTCGCCGCGCGGGCGACCTTGATTGCGATCTCGACCGCATCCGATCCGCCGGTGGCGAGCAGAACCTTGGACAGGTTTCCCGGCGCGATATCGGCCAGCTTGCGCGCCAGCGCCACCGCCGGTTCGTTGGTGAAGCGGCGCGGCGCGAAGGGCAGATCGTCGAGCTGCGCCTTGATCGCCGCCTTCAATCGCGGGTGGCCATAACCGATGTGGTGAACGTTGTTGCCGTGGAAGTCCATGTAACGGCGGCCGGCGACATCCTCAATCCAGATTCCTTCCGCCCTGCGGATCGCCGACAGGCACGGCGTCGACACGGATTGATGGAGGAAATAGCGCGCGTCCTCGGCGATAAGTTCGCGGGTCGCGCCGTCGAGGTTGCGGGCCGCCCAGGCGCGGCGATGGGGCGAATGGTTGACATCGCCCTCGGACTGAGCCGGAACGGCGCGCCGCCGCGAACCGGGCCCGTCGTTCATCGACGAACGCTCACGGCCAGGGCAGCGAGTAGGTCTTGACGTTGGTGAAACTTTTCATCGCCTCGATCACGCCTTCCTTGTAGCCGAGGCCGGAATCCTTGATCCCGCCGAACGGCGACCATTCGATCCGGTAGCCCGGCACTTCGCGAATGTTCACCGTGCCGACCTGCAATTCGTCGACGAAACGCGTGATGTAGTCGAGACGGTTGGTGCACACGCCCGATGACAGGCCGTAGGCGGTCGAGTTCGACACGCGGATCGCCTCGTCGATGTCGCGCACGCGAATGACCGGCGAGACCGGCCCGAAGGTTTCCTCGCGCACCAGCTCGCAATCGAACGGCACATGGTCGAGCACGGTCGGCGAATAGAGGGCGCCGCGCCGGATATTGCCGTAGAGGAGCCTCGCCCCCGCCGCGACGGCGTCGTTCACCCGGCGCTCGAACAGCCGCGCCGCATCCTCGGTGATCACGGTCCCCATATCCATCGCCGGGTCGATCGGGTCGCCGTATTTGACCGCCTTCGACTTGGCGACGAGCCGTTCGACAAACCGGTCGGCAACCGCCTCGTGAACGATCATGCGTTTGACGGCGGTGCAGCGCTGCCCGGAATTCTTGTACGATCCGGCGACGGCGAGGCTCGACGCCTCGTCGATATCGGCGTCCTCCATGACGATCAGCGGGTCGTTGCCGCCGAGCTCCAGCACCGCGCGCCGGTAGCCCATCTTCGCCGCGATGTACTTGCCGACTG
>JACQAF010000037.1 GCA_016195145.1 Rhodospirillales bacterium | reverse complement strand
TGGGCACATGGCCGGGGCCTTCGATGATGACCTGACAGTCATGGGCCCAGGCCTTGTGGGTCAGCTCGCCCAGGGTCTCCAGCTCGGCGAACTGGGCGGCGTCGTTGGCGTCGGCGATCGAGCCGGGGCGCAACCCGTCACCCAGCGAGAAGCTCGCGTCATAGACGCGCATGATCTCGCAAATGTCGCGGAAATGCGTGTAGAGAAAGCTTTCCCGGTGGTGGGCGAGGCACCATTTGGCCATGATCGAGCCGCCGCGGCTGACGATGCCGGTGACCCGCCTGGCGGTCAGCGGGATATAGGCGAGCCGCACGCCGGCGTGGATGGTGAAGTAATCGACCCCCTGCTCGCACTGCTCGATCAGCGTGTCGCGATAGATTTCCCAGGTCAGGTCCTCGGCCTTGCCGCCGACCTTCTCCAGCGCCTGGTAGATGGGCACGGTGCCGATCGGCACCGGCGAATTGCGGATGATCCACTCGCGCGTGGTGTGGATGTTGCGCCCGGTCGACAGGTCCATCACCGTGTCGGCGCCCCAGCGGATCGCCCAGACCATTTTCTCGACCTCCTCGGCGATCGACGAGGCGACGGCCGAGTTGCCGATATTGGCGTTGACCTTCACCAGGAAATTCCGGCCGATGATCATCGGCTCGGCCTCGGGATGGTTGATGTTGGCCGGGATGATGGCGCGGCCGCGCGCCACCTCGTCGCGCACGAATTCCGGCGTCACGTGGTCGGGGATCGCGGCCCCGAAGGATTCGCCGTCGCGAACGGGCGCCGCGCGCGCCGCGGCGCGGCCGAGATTCTCGCGGATGGCGATGTATTCCATCTCGGGCGTGACGATGCCCTGGCGGGCGTAATGGAGCTGGCTGACCGCGCGGCCCGGCTTGGCGCGCAGCGGGGGCTTGCCGGCGCCGGGGAAGGCCGCGTGCTCGGGCGCATCGCCGCGCTTGCGGCCGTCATCCTCGGGACGGGCTCCGCGCCCGGCATATTCCTCGACGTCGCCGCGCGCGCGGACCCAGGCGGCGCGCAAGGGGGGCAGGCCGGCCTCGATGTCGATCGCGGCGGCCGGATCGGTGTAGGGGCCCGAACAGTCATAGACGCGCACCGGCGGTTCCTTGGCGGCGGGCGACAGATCGATCTCGCGTATGGCGACGCGGATGTCGGGGTGCCGCGCGCCCGGTACATGAACCTTGCGCGAAGCCGGCAGCGGGCCGGTGGTGACGGTGAACGCCTTGCTGGAAGTGCCTTCGGGCATGATCGGATTCTCCTGCCGCAACGGTTGCACGTGCGATCTGGGATACGCCGGGAAGGAGAGGGAGCGGATGACCGTGGGCCGAAGCCGGGAAGGCCGCAAAGTTCCTGTTCCTACGCCGGTATGACCCGGATCAGGTTCAGAGGGTTTCCGCGGCGCCGGCTGCGGGCGAACCCGTCAGCGGCTATCGGTATCTCAGCCCCTTGCCGGGGCTCCCCTGGGAACGGGGACAGAGTCGAACCGGCGGCGGGCAAAGTCAAGGATGATTGGCGGTACATCCGGGGGGTGCAATTTTTCATTTGACACTTAATACTTAAAAAACTAAATATACTATCTTTATAAGTAGACGGAGGTTGGCATGCGCGCTATTCAGGTATCGACGGATACTTTTGCCGCGATCTGGGCTGATCGTCGTATGGGGGAGGAGACAGAGGATGCAGTGCTTCGCCGGAAATTTGGACTTAGACCGTCGGCTTTAGTTGCCATATCGCCACATCTCGCTAGTGGCGCATATGTTGATCGCCGGTACGGCGTCCGATTCCCGGAAGGTTTTGAGATATTTCGAAACTACAAAAACACAAATTACCGCGCCAAGGTAACGGCCGGTCGATGGCTCCTGCTCAATTCTGGCGATACGCATGACAGCTTGAATGCTCTGAGCAAGAGCATCGGTGCTTCGGAAAATTCTTGGATAAACTGGCGCTATCGGGATCAGAACGGCGATGAGAAGGCGATCGATGCTTTGCGTGATAAGAGCAAGGTGTCGAAGCGCCGGAAAAGTCGGCAATCTGGTTTAAGCTGATCAGATAACATCCAAAATAAGCGCTCTTGATGATCTGGTTGCGCCGCTTGTTGCCGGCGGATGCGCCTGCCACAATGTGGAATCCCGCGCGAACCGGCCGGATGCCGACATGACCACCCTGCTCGTCACCCACACCGCCTGCATCGATCACGATCCGGGCAGCTACCATCCCGAAAGCCCGGCGCGGCTCAAGGCCGTGCTGGCGGCGCTCGCCGAGCCGGCGTTCAAGGGGCTGGAGCGCATGACAGCTCCGAGGGCCGAGGAAAGCCAGCTCGCGCGCTGCCATCCGCAAGGGTATGTCGAGGCGGTGCTGGCCAGTATCCCGGCCAGCGGCCGGCAGGCTTTCGATGGCGACACGGTCGTCTCGCCGGGCTCGGGCGAGGCGGCGCTGCGTGCGGCGGGCGCGGTGGTGGCGGCGGTCGACGCTGTGTGCGCCGGCCGGGCGAAGAACGCCTTCTGCGCCGTGCGCCCGCCCGGCCATCATGCCGAGGCGATGCACGCGATGGGCTTCTGCCTGTTCAACAACGTCGCCGTCGGCGCGCTGCACGCGCGCGCCGTGCACGATATCGAGCGCGTGGCGGCGATCGACTTCGATGTCCATCACGGCAACGGCACGCAGCACATGTTCGAGCGCGATCCGTCCCTGTTCTACGCCTCGACCCACCAATGGCCGTTCTATCCCGGCACCGGCGCGGCCGAGGAACGCGGCGTCGGCAACATCGTCAACGCGCCCCTGCACAGCCATGCCGGCGGGCCCGAATTCCGCGCCGCGTTCGGGCGGCGCATCCTGCCGGCGCTCGACAAGTTCAAACCCGGGTTGGTG
>JACQAF010000319.1 GCA_016195145.1 Rhodospirillales bacterium | reverse complement strand
CGATCGCGGTCACCTGGCTCGACAGGGTCGGCTGGGTAAGGTTGAGCTGGCGGGCCGCCTTGGTGAAACCGCCGGCCGAGGCGACGGCGTGGAAGGCGCGCAGGCCGGCATATACTATAGATGTCATCTATTCGACATATAAAAGCAATTGATTGGACGTATGATATAAACCCCGGCAGAATCGCCGGCAAATCCTTTTTCTGCCGGAGCAACCCGCCGATGACCGACGCGATCCAGGAACCCTGGCTGTTGACCCCGGGGCCGCTCACCACTTCGCGTTCGACCAAGGAGGCGATGCTGCGCGACTGGGGCTCGCGCGATACTGCCTTCATTGCCATGAACGCGCGGGCGCGCGAGCGCTTGGTCGAGCTAGCCGGCGGCACCGGCACGCATGTCGCCGTGCCGATGCAGGGTTCGGGCACCTTCGCGGTTGAGGCGATGATCGGCACCTTCGTGCCGAAGGAGGGCAAGCTTCTGATCCTGGTCAACGGCGCCTATGGCAAGCGCATGGCGCGGATCTGCGAGGTGATCGGCCGCTCTTACGCGACGCTGGAGACGCCGGAAGACGTGCCGTGCAGCCCGGCGACGCTGGCCCGGGCGCTCAAGGCCGACGCGGACATCACCCATGTCGCGGCGGTCCATTGCGAAACGACGTCGGGCATTCTCAACCCGGTGAAAAAAATCGCGGAAGCCACCGCTATTGCCGGCCGCCGCCTGCTGATTGACGCGATGAGCGCGTTCGGGGCGATTGCATGCGATGCCAACGAAATCCGATTCGATGCGCTCGCCGCCTCGTCCAACAAATGCCTCGAGGGCGCGCCGGGCATGGGCTTCGTCATCTGCCGCCAGACGGCGCTTGAACGCTGCGCCGGCAACGCCCACTCGCTGGCGCTCGATCTCCATGACCAGTGGGTCAACATGGAGAAGACCAAGCAGTGGCGCTTCACGCCGCCGACCCATGTCATCGCGGCGTTCGACCGCGCGCTCGCCGAGCATGCGGCCGAAGGCGGCGTCGAGGGGCGCGGCGCGCGCTACCGGCGCAACTGTCAGATTCTGGTCGATGGCATGCGCGCCCTCGGCTTCAAGACCCTGCTGCCCGACGAGCTGCAGGCGCCGATCATCGTCACCTTCCACACGCCCGCCGATCCCCGGTTCGATTTCGCAGTGTTCTACGAGGCGCTGCGCCGCAAGGGTTACGTGATTTATCCCGGCAAGCTCACCGTCGCCGATTCATTCCGCATCGGCTGCATCGGCCGGCTGGGCGGGGCCGAAATGCGCGGCGCGCTGGCCGCGATTGCCGAGACGCTCGAGGAAATGGGCGTCCGCGCGCTGGCGCCGGCAGCCTAAGGCGCGGGGAGGAAATCATGACATCCCATCCCGCAAGCGTGACAGTCAACGGCCGGCGCTACGCCTGGCCCGACCGGCCGCTGGTCGTCGCTTGCATCGACGGCTCCGAACCCGATTACACGGCCCGGGCGATCGCCGCCGGGGCGATGCCATGGCTCGCGCGGGCGCGGGCGGGCGGGGCCGATCTGGTCGCCGATTGCGTGGTGCCAAGCTTCACCAACCCCAATAACCTGTCGATCGTCACCGGCGTGTCGCCGGCCGTGCACGGCATCTGCGGCAATTATTTCTATGACCGCGAGGCCGATGCCGAAGTGATGATGAACGACCCCAAATTCCTGCGCGCTGGAACCATCCTTGCCGCGTTCGCCAAGGCCGGGGCCAGGGTCGCCGTGATCACGGCCAAGGACAAGCTGCGCAAGCTGCTCGGCCACGGCATGAGCGGCATCTGTTTTTCCTCGGAAAAGGCCGATGCGACGACACGGGCCGAACACGGCCTCGACGACGCGCTCGGTTTCGTCGGGCGACCGCTGCCTTCGGTCTACAGCGCCGATCTGTCGGAATTCGTCTTTGCAGCCGGCGTCAAGCTGATGGAGCGCGAGCGGCCGGATATCCTCTATCTCTCGACCACCGATTACGTGCAGCACAAGCACGCTCCCGGCACGCCCGAGGCCAATGCGTTCTACGCCATGATCGATCGCTACCTTGGCCGGCTCGACGCGCTCGGCTGCACGGTGGCGTTTACCGCCGATCACGGCATGAACGGCAAGCATGACGCACTGACCGGCAAGCCGAATGTCGTCTATCTCCAGGACGTGTTCGATTCGTGGCTGGGCGTGGGCAAAGCGCGGGTCATCCTGCCGATCACTGATCCCTATGTCGTTCATCACGGGGCGCTGGGTTCGTTCGCCACGGCCTATCTGCCGGCTGGGTCGGTGGTAGATATCATTGTCCGTCTCACTGGATTGCCGGGTATCGAGGCCGTGCTGTCGCGGGCCGAAGCCTGCCGCCGCTTCGGGTTGCCGGAGGATCGCATGGGCGATATCGTCGTCGTCTCCCGCCGCGACACGACAATCGGCACGTCGACGGCCAAGCACGACCTGTCCGGCCTCGACGCGCCGCTGCGCTCGCATGGCGGCGTTTCCGAACAGCGCGCACCGCTCTTTATCAACCGCAAGGTCGGGGCGCTGCCGGCCGGCCGACCGTTGCGCAATTTCGACATCTTCGATCTCGCCCTCAACGCCACCGTCATGTCGCAGGATCGCCCCCATGAACGCATCGCCACAGCGTAAGGTTCCCGCCGGGTCAGCGGTCCGCTACGAGAAGATGCGCATCGCCGGCGAGAAGGTCGACGGCGCAGGAAGCCTCGAGGTCCGCAATCCCTATACCGGCGCGGTCGTCGGCACGGTTCCGAAGGCAAGCGTCGACGACGTGCGTCGCGCATTCAAGCTCGCGGCGGCCTACAAGGCGACCCTGTCGCGCCACGACCGGGCGAAGATCCTGCGCCGTACAGCGGAAATTCTCGAGGTTCGCAAGGAAGAAATCTCCGATCTGATCACCGCCGAATCGGGCCTGTGCAAGAAGGATTCGCTCTACGAGGTCGGCCGCGCCTTCGACGTGTTCAACCTGTCGGCCCAGGCCTGCCTGACCGACGACAGCCAGACATTCCCGTGCGATATTTCGCCGCACGGCAAGAAACGGCGTATCTATACCCAGCGCGAACCCTTGCGCGCGATCAGCGCGATCACGCCCTTCAATCATCCTCTAAATCAGGTCGCGCACAAGATCGCGCCGTCGGTCGCCACCAACAACAAGATGGTGCTGAAGCCGTCGGAACGCACGCCGCTGACGGCGCTGGTGTTGGCCGACGTGCTTTACGACGCCGGCTTGCCGCCGGCGAT
>JACQAF010000029.1 GCA_016195145.1 Rhodospirillales bacterium | reverse complement strand
GTTGGCGGCGAAGCGGCTGCCGTCGCAGAGCGGCGAACGGGCCATCTTTTCCCGCAATCCGGCGCGTAGCGCCGCGAGCCGGTCGAGATCGCCCGCAAGCGCCGTCGCCAGCCGCAGATAGTCGCGCGGGTCCTTCGCAATGGTCTCGGTCAGGCCGACATTCGACAGATGGGAATACGAATGACGACTGGCGAAAATCAAACCCGGCATCGTGACAACCGGCACGCCCATCCACAGGGCCTCGCAGGTCGTCAGCCCGCCCGAATAGGGGAATGGGTCGAGGGCCAGATCAACATCGTTGTATCGGCCAAGAAGCTCTGCATGCGGCGAGCTGCCCTCGATATCGATGCGCCGGATATCGGCGTTTCGGCCCCGGAACAGATCGCGGATACGCTCGGCGGTGGGCGCGTCGTTGAAAGCCCGGGTCTTGAGGAGAAGACGCGCGTTTGGCACAGCGTCGAGAAGCTGCGTCCACAGGGTGATGACGTCGTCGCCGATCTTGGCGAGATTGTTGAAACAGCCGAACGTGGCATAACTGTTGCGGCGTGCCGGGAGCGGCCCGACCGGCGGGGCATAGGCCGGCGGCGCGTAGCAAACATAACCGTCGGGCAGCCGCAGGATTTTTTCTCGGTAATCAATGTCCTCGCCTTCGGGTACGTGAAAGCGGTCGGCGATCAAATAGTCGATCGCTTCGAGCCCGGTGGTGCCGACATATCCCGCCCAGGTCATCTGGATCGGCGCCGGTTTGCGGGCGAAAACCAGCAGGCGGTTCTCGCCCGTATGGCCGGCGAGATCGATCAGGATGTCGATATGATCGTCGCGGATTCGCCCGGCGAGGGCTTCGTCGTCGAAAAATTCGGCGTCGACCCAGATATCGGCGGCGGCGCGCAGGCGTGTTGCGAGATCGTCGTCCTCGCGCCGATGAAGCGAATAACACACGATTTCGATCTGCTGGCGATCGAGCACTTCGAGGCAGGCGGTAAGAAAAAACCCGACGGGATGGGTGCCGAGATCAGCGGAAAGAAATCCGACGCACAGCCGGCGGTCGGGATCGCGCCCGTTAGCGAAAGGGCGCCATGCCGATTTTAGCGGTGCAGCGTATTGTGCGTCCCATTTCCAGTGCATCCTCGCTAGCGATGCCGCCGATATGCCCGGACGGTATTGGGCGCTGAGAAGCATATTGCTGGCCGCAAATCGGTAGTCGGGGCGCAGCTCAAGCGCACGATCGAAGGCCTTTACCGCCTCGGCGATTCGCCCCTGTTCGGTCAGAATGAGACCGAGTCCGCAGAGCGGCTCGGGATGCGTGGGTGCAAGCTCGACACTGCGTGCGCAACTCGCCGCCGCTTCTTCCAGATAGCCCAACTGCCACAAAGCCTTGCCAAGATTGTTATGCGCTCCGCCATGATCCGGCTTGAGCTCGATCGCGTTTCGAAAGACAGCGACCGCATCGTCAAGACGATCCAGCTGCAGCAGGATATTGCCGAGATGATAATGGAACTCGGGGTTTCCGGGCTGGTTGGCGATCGCACGGCGGAAAGCATCTTCGGTGCCGTAGAAGGCGGCTTCGGCCTCTGCCGATTGGCCGCTCCGGGCCAGGGCGCGCGCAAGATGAAAATGGATGTCGGGCGCGCGCGTACCGAGTTTTATGGCCTGACGGCATGAATCGACCGCTTCAGTCCATCGATCTTGTTCAAGCAGCACGTTGCCGAGATTGGCATAAGCTTCGGCATTGCTCGGCTGTAGCCGTATCGCGTGACGGAATTGAGCTTCGGCTTCTGCAAGACGACCCAATCGCGCAAACCCGCTGCCAAGACTCATCAGTGCTTCGGGATAATTGGCGCGCAGGGCGAGCGCGCGCTCGAATGCTGCGATCCCCTTGGCAAAGTTCTCGCCGGCGCATTGTGCGAGTCCGAGATGGTAATGATATTCCGGTGACGAAGAGGATCGGCCGATGGCACGTTCGATCAGTTCGACAGCCGGACCGTAATGACCGGTCTGGAAGGCTAAGACGCCCAATAGATGCAACGCGTCGGGGTGATCGGGCCGCAAAGCGAGAACCCGCCGATATCCCATCTCGGCCTCGGCAAGCCTGCCGGCCTGATGACAGGCGACAGCGTTCCTTAACTCCTGCTCGGGCCCGCCGGCGGGCGGCCTATCGGAATGCGGTGCGTTCGCCATAGCTGCGGATGCAAAGACCGAGGGATTGGACACGGCGCCGGAGCCAATCCAGCGCCGGTTGGTCGCAATCAGGGGCGGGCGGTGTCGATCCGCAACTGCCGGGCGCGGGTCAGGATGGCGTTTTCAAGATCGATCGCCGTCTTGGCCTCAACCGCGGAGTCAACCCAATTGCCGCCTGCGTCGCGGCGCTGGCGGAATACGGCCGCCTTGATCCCGTCGGCGCGCAGCTGCCGGCCGAGAATATAGACGTTGAGCTTGAACCGCTCACTGGGCGTTTCGGGCGGTGTGTACCAGTCAGTGATGATCACCCCGCCAAAGGGGTCGGCCGAGGCCAGCGGCATGAACGAGATCGAGTCGAGCGACGCCCGCCACAGGAAGCTGTTGACGCCGAGACCGCCGCTGCCCGCCTGATCCTGGTCGGGGCTTTTGCCGAACAGGCGCAGACCGTCGGTGCCAAGGAGGGTCGTATCGCTCTTGGTCGAGCCAGTGGGATCGACCTTCTGTCCTGGCTTTTTGTCGGGATAATTATATTCGGTCGAACCCGAACAGCCGGTCGCCGCGATAGCGACGGCCAAGACCGCCGCGCGCGCCGCAAATCGCCAATACAAGACCGATTTACCGCGTAAAGCGGGGATGCTGGAGATGAACATGCGACGCATTACCTCGCGGTCTCTGGTTCTCATGAAATTCGTACAAGATGAAAATCGGCCCGATCATAGCGGATTTCAAGCCGGTTCGACAATCGTTCTCGGGCACCTAAATGCCGGCGCAATGTCTTCCGGCAGCTACCGAAGCATTGGATAGGCAAGGGGAATTACTGCTAAATTCGCGGCTATGGGCGCGCCAGAAACGACCGGGCCGGCAATCGAGGTTGTCCAGTCCCCGTACCGCAGCGAGATTGACCGGATCGTTGCCCAGGGCACCCCGCCGGTCCTGCAGGTCGGTGCGCGGACAAGCGTGCTCGAACTCAAGACGCGTAACTGGCGCAGCTTATTCGCCGGCCGACCGTTCATCGGCGCCGATATCGAGGCTGGCGACAATGTCGATGTGGTCGCCGACATTTGCGGGGATCTGCGCGGCCTGCGTCAGCGTCTCGGCATTTTCCAGTTCGGTACGATTATCTGCGCCCATGTTTTCGAGCATCTGCAACGGCCATGGGTTGCCGCGGAAAACATTGAAAAACTGCTGATGCCGGGCGGTCTTTTGTTCGTTCAGGTGCCGTGGGTGCAGGCCTATCATCCTTACCCGGAAGATTACTGGCGGTTTTCGTTCGCCGGAATCAGGGCGCTGTTTCGCCAGATCGATTTTACCGACGGTTTTTACAGCGGCGGGTCGAGCGACGTGGCCTGCCGCATCAAGTCGAATACGGCCGCCCCGGTGCCTGGCGAAGTTGAATCCCGTTTGTTTCAGGTGCTGCTTTCGGCGGAGGATAATCGGGCGTTCTTGGGTGGCCTGAAGGACCCACGGATGTCGCTGTCGCGCGGCTACATGCCGGTCACCGTTGTCAACCTGGTTGGGAATAAATTATAATAATATCAACATATTATATGTTGTTTTATAATTTTTTGATTAACATTCGCCGCCGTCCCCCTGTTGCACAATGACAACACTGGGCGGTTTTCGACACAAAACCCCGTGGCATTCCTTGACCGGACGCCGGAAACCATGAAAAAACACCGAAGCCTAGAAACCTGGGCGAGAGCTTGGCCGCAAGGCTGGCGTAAAACTCTGGAGAGGTAAACTGATGAAGAAATATCTACTTGGGACGACTGCGCTGGTTGCGGCCGGTATGCTCGTGTCGGCCGGCGACGCAGCAGCGCAGGCGAAAACCCAGCCGGTACAGGTATCGGTGGGCGGCTACCATGGCCAGTTCCTCGGCTATGTGAGCCAGGATGACCGCGCTGGTGCATCGGCCACCGGCAAGCCGGCGAAGACGGACGTGCAGTCGGATTCGGAAATCCACTTCAACGGCCGCACGACGCTCGACAACGGCATCACCGTTGGCTTCCGCGTCGAGCTCGAGGGCAACAGCTCGTCCGACCAGATCGACGAATCCTACATGTTCGTCGAAAGCAAGTTCGGTCGCCTCGAGATCGGCTCGCTGAACAACGTCGCGTACCGGATGCACTACAAGGCGCCGGACGTGTTTACCCGCGGCTGGCTGAACGAAGGTAACGTTCAGAACTTCGTCGTCAACACCACCCGGTCGCCGATTTTCGATTCGACTCTCGGTGTGACGGCGCCGCGCTTCTTCGACAACGACTCGGAGAAGGTGAACTACTACACGCCGCGTTTCGAAGGCTTCCAGTTCGGCTTGACGTACGTGCCCGAGGCGTCGCAAGACCGCAACGGCGCGGTGCCGCAGAAGGATGTCGGGCTAACGGCAGGGGCTACTTATCAGAACGGCTTTGCCGTTGCGGGTAACTTCGTCCGCAGCTTCAGCGGTTTCGATGTCGCTGCATCGGCGGGTTATTTCCGCTGGCAGGCGCCGGATAACACGGGCGGCGTGAAGGCCGATAACCCGACGTTGTGGAACACGGGTCTCAACCTCGGCTATGCGGGCTTCAAGGTCGGCGCCAGCTATGGCAAGATCACGAAGGGTCGCGTTGCGGGTGCCGGTACGTTTGGTGCCGCTCCGAGTTTCGCCAACGCGGCGCGCCTGGAAGGCCGGGCGTTTGATGTCGGCGCATCCTACACCTTCGGTCCGGCGGCCGTTGCCTTGACCTACTTCAACGGTGACAACGATAGTTCGCCCACGACGGGCGGCACCGCGTCAAGTAGCGGAAAGGACAAGTTCACGGCATTGGCACTTACCGGCAATTACAAGCTCGGGCCGGGCGTGAACTGGGATGCCGCGTTGTGGACGTCGAAGTTCCAAGGGAACAATTCGACCACGAACCTCGACGACAACAAGGCGTCGGGCTTCGTCACCGGTCTCGTATTGGTGTTCTAAGCTACAAAGACTTGTCTCTACGGGGGGGCGGCTTCGGCCGCCCCTCTTTTTTTGTGCAAGTAATTAAAATAATGAAATCGCTCGGCGATTATCCGTTGACCTTATGCAGACGACTGCGCGCACCATCGACGCCACGCATCGCGCATCGCGGCCTCAAAGTTTCGTGTGTAAGCCTCGACATCCATCAGTGGCGAGGCAAGCAGGCGATTACGCAAGCTAGCGCGATACTCAGCAAGGCGCGCCGGCGCATTAGCGAGCGCCATGACCTTTGCGACATACTCCTCCGGCGAATGGGCGATCAGCTCGGTCGAGCCGGCGGCAGTCAGGATCGAGGCCGACATGCGCGCCCCCCAGGTTTCTCCCGCAAGCGTTACCACTGGAACCCCCATCCACAGGGCTTCGAATGTTGTTGTTGACCCAGTGAATGGGAATGGGTCAAGAGCAACATCAATCCAATTATATCGGTCTAAATGAATCTTATGTTCTTCATGACGCCCATCAAGTGCCAAGCGGTCAGGCGATATCCCCACATCGGCAAATAAACTGACAATGCGACTTCGTATACCTGGGTCGTTAAGGGATCGGCTGTATCGTAATGCGAGGCGAGAATTTGGCGTCAACCTAAGAATTTCTGCCCATAACGCCGCGACACGATAATTTAATTTGATCTGGTTATTGAACGAACCGAACGTAATTTGACTCGATTTATGCATCGGGGGCCGGTGGAGTGGTTCAATCTCACCAAGTTTGCGATGGGCAAAAAACCTTGGGAGGTAGATTAATTTCTCCGTAAAACGCTCACTGGTATCCTTGGGCGTCAAAACTGCGTCAGTAACGAAATAATCCATTTCTGAAAGACCCGACGTGCCCGTGTCGTAGATGGAAACGTGAAGAGGGGCCGGCCGCCAGGCGACGACCAATGGCCGATTGTCATCCATACGTCCGGCAAGAACGACCAGAATATCTATCCTGTCATTTCGGATTGTGGCGGCGACATTGCCATCTGAAACATGGGCAATGTCGCGCCATCCATCTGCAGCCGCCTGCAGGCGCGTGGTTATCTCATCTGGTCGTTCGACGCCGGAATAACAGTATGCTGCATAACGGTTCCGATCACGCCCGGCCATTAGCATTTCAATATAGGTTCCAACCGGGTGTCGGCGAAAGTCAGAGGATATCCAGCCGATGCGCAGGCGGCGATCGGGGTTCCTGTCCCATTCGCCGATCGGCGGCAGAGGTTGAACATTTCGGGTGTAACGGGCCGCAAAACTCTTCGCTTCGGCAAAAAGAGAGTCCGCGGTCTGATCTGGATCAGCCGCCAGGACATATAGAAGCTGTCGCCCGAAGTCGGTGTATTCGGGTTGCAGCTCGATTGCGCGCCGCAAGCTTGCGATCGCGTCGGCATGTCGGCAGAGCAGGAAATCGCAAGCTGCCAGTTCGCCATAGCCCAAGGCGGAATCCGTTTTCGATTCGACAACCCGCTGCAATTCGACTTCGGCGTCGTTTAAGCGGCCGAGTCGATGCAGAGCCCGGCCGAGGCAAAGCCGGGCATCGAGATCATCGCCGCGCTGGGCAAGAGCCTGTTGAAGCGCCGCAACGGCCTCATCGTAGTTTCCATCGGTAAACTCGATAAGGCCGATCCCATACAATGCGTCCGGGTGGCCCGGCGCATGCGACAGGATTTGTCCGAATGCAGTGCGGGCATCGGCAATCTTTCTCGCCAGCAAAAATGTATGACCAAGATTCATCCATGCCGATTCGTGGCGGGGCTCAAGCTGCGTCGCGCGGCGGAGATGGAATATCGCATCGTCCAGCCGCTTCTGGTCGCGGCGGACGAGGCCGAGCGAATTATGGGCCATGTGAAGCCCTGGATTGCGTTTTATTGCAGTCTCCAGCGCTTTTGCCGCCTCGTCGAGCCGGCCGGCCATGCGCAGCGCTTCGCCTAGATTGTTGTGGGTAATCGCTTCTTTCGGTGCGGCCGCGGCGGCGCGTTTCAGCGCCGCGATGCCGGCTTCGGCATCGCCGGCTTGTGACAGGGCCATGCCGAGAAAATTGAGCGCGTCCGGCCGGTCGGGCTGGCGCTCAAGAACCCGCCGGTATCCGGCGATGGCCTCTCGCAGCCGTCCGGCCTGATGAAGGTCGATGGCGGATTTGAGCGCTTGGTCAAACAGATCTGACGACACTAACCGGCACCTCCGGCGCACCAGCGTTGCCACATGGTTCGGTACACAGCCTCCAGATCGCGGGCGAAGCCAACTGGGTCGAGCAGCGGCGAGGCGGCAAGGCGTTCGCGCAACGTACGGCGATATTCGGCGAGACGTGCCGCATCGGCGGCGATCGCGACGGCTTTCTCGACATAGGTATCGGCCGCATCGGCGACAAGTTCGGGCGTCCCGGCATGGGTGAGCAGGCTGACGCCCACCCGGCCCGCGTGCCGCTTCCCGGCGAGTGAGACCACCGGCACACCCATCCACAGGGCCTCAAGCGTCGTTGTCGTACCGTTATAGGGGAAGGGGTCGAGGGCGATATCGATACGGCTATAGGCGCCGAGATGGCTCGCCGGATCGTCGACCCAGCCGATGAGATCAAGCCGCTCCGGATCGATGCCGCGTTCAACGAAAGTCGCGCGCAGCCGGGCCGCAACGCTGGCGCGGCCGAGCCAGCTTGACTTCAGGACGAGCCGCGCCCCCGGCGCCGCCGCCAGAATGCTGGCCCAGGCCGAAATCACCGGTGGCGTCACCTTTTGAAGGTTGTTGAACGAACCGAACGTGACATGGCCGGCCGTGCCTGCCGGCGGCGGTGATACAGGCAGCTCGGCCGGCGGGCTGTAACAATGAAAGCCATGCGGCAGACGGATCAACGCCTCGCTCGCATGGGCCTCGCTGCCCGACGGATCGGCCAGCTGATCGGTAATGCGATAGTCGATGGTTTCGAGGCCGGCCGTACCGGGATAGCCGAGCCAGGTCGCCTGCACGGGCGTGGGTTTCAGCGCAAAAATGCCGAGGCGGTTATCCGCCGTATGTCCGGCGAGATCGATGAGAATGTCGATGGCGTCATCGCGAACGATCTTCGCGGCGGCAAGATCGTTGCGGCCCCGTATAGGCCGCCAGTGATCGGCTGCATGACGCAGACGCTCGCTCATTGCATCGGGGCGGGCCAGCTCGGCATAGGCGAAAACTTCGACCGCGGTCCGGTCATGCGCCCCGAACAGCGGCAGCAGGAAATGCGCGCAGGAATGATCACGGAAATCCGGCGAGACATAGCCGATACGCAGCCGGCGGGTCGCATCGCGGGAGTTCGGCCAGTCATCGAAACGATCGGCCGGCCAGCCGTGATATGTGCTCCACGTCCGCGCCTGATCGAGCAAGGCCTCGCCTGTCATATCGGCGTTGTAATGCAGCGCCATCAGCAGGTTGGATCGCGCCTCCCGGTGCCGCGGATCGAGTGCCAGCGTCGCCTGCCAGGCCATGCGCGCCGCATCGAAATTGCCGCTCGCGTGCAGGACCACGCCGCGATTGAACGCTGCCTCGGTGAAATCGGGTTTGAGGGCGAGCGCCCGGTCGATCAGCGGCAACGCCCTGTCTCCCTCGCCCGTGTGATACATGGCGAGACCGAGATTGCTCAGCGCCTCGGGATAATCCGGCTGTGTGTCGATGGCGCGCTGGAAGGCGTCGCGCGCCCCCGCCGCATCCCCCAGCCCGTCCCGCACCACACCCAGCGCGTTCCAGCTCGGCCCAAACCCAGGCCGCAGCCCCGCCGCCCGCTCCAGC